>DASZXF010000348.1:0-1789 GCA_035546055.1 Ktedonobacteraceae bacterium | reverse complement strand
TGTTTCTCCTGGAGATCGAGCGGAAGCAACCCGTAACGAATGGCGAAGCGCACCAGCTGAGTGATATTGTCCAGGCCGAGCTTCTCCATCACGTTCGCGCGATGAGCCTGGACGGTCTTGATGCTGAGCACCAGCCGGTCGGCGATTTCCTGGTTGGTGTGGCCCTCGGCGACGAGCGTCAAGACCTCCAGCTCACGTGGAGAGAGCACGCGCAGAGCTTCGGCCACCTGAGCGCTCTGGCCGGGCAGCGGAGACGCGGGCGCATTGGTATAGGCGCGAATCAGGCTTCTGGCCAGACCCGGATAGAGGTAAGCGCCTCCCTGAGCAATGGAGATCAGCGCCATATGCAGATCCTGCGGGGCGGCCTTCTTGACCAGGTAACCCGCCGCGCCCGCGCGCAGGGAGCGCAGAAAATATTCTTCGCTTTCGTGCATGGTCAACATCAGTACATTGGTGGCGGGCGTTTGCTCGCGAATGCGCACGCACGCCTCCAGACCGTCAATATCGGGCATACTGATGTCGAGCACAATCACATGCGGCTGCAGGCTGCGGGTCAAGGCGATGGCCTCGCGACCTGTACGAGCTTCGCCCACAACTTCGATATCCTCCTGCAAGCTCAGCAGCATTTTCAAGCCCTGGCGCAGAATATCGTGATCGTCGGCCAGCAGCACACGCACTTTCTCAGGCATCTTGCTCCTCCTTATATATATCAGCAGACAGAGGCAGGGTCGCCAGAACTGTCGTCCCCTGTCCCGGTTCCGTGCGCAGTTCGAGCGAGCCGTTGAGCAGTTCCAGGCGCTCGCGCATCCCTCGCACACCCAGGCCCGCGCTGCGTGGAGCGGCTGCGTAGCCCTGCCCGTTGTCCTGAATGCGCAGCGTGACCTGCGTGGCAGTTGATGCCAGTTCAATCATCACCGCGCTGGCGTGAGCATGGCGAGCCACGTTGGTCAAACTCTCCTGGGCCACGCGGAAGAAGGTCGTTTCGTAAAGCGGCGGCAGACTGGCGGCGGGCAGGGGCACGAGTTGCAGATCCACGCTCAGGTGCAGGCGTTCGCGGCAATCCTCGGCCAGCCAGCGCAGAGCCGCCAGCAGTCCCAGGTCATCCAGCACCGCCGGGCGCAACTGCAAGGCCAGCGTGCGAATACTCTCCAGCGTACCGTGGGTCAATTGCGTCAACTGCTGTAAACCCGCGCGCAACTGTTCGCGCGCCTCCGGGGCAACAGCCTTGACCGGCAAAGCCTGCAACGACTGCTGCAAAATCTCGGCATGAACCAGCAAAGCTGTCAAATTCTGGCTGCTCTCGTCGTGCAATTCCAGGGCAATCCGGCGCCGCTCCTCCTCCTGCGCCTGCAAAATCAGCACCGTCTGCTCGCGCCGCGTCTCCTCCAGGCGATCCAGCATGCGATTAAAAGCCTGGGCCAGTTCGCCGATCTCCGTATCAGTCGGCTGATGGGCCGCGCGAGCCTGCGTCTTGCCCGCGCTGATGGCGCGAATGGTCTGGAGCAGACTGAAAAGCGGGCGAAAGCTGGCGCGCAAAAGCAGAATAGTGATGCCCAGACTCAGCACCATAGCCCCGATAATGAAAGCCGTATCAATCACATAATGATGGCTTTCCAGACTGTGACTTGTCACCCACAGCCCGGCCAGCGCCTCAACCACCAGCATCAGGGCATTCACCAGGATCACCTTCTCAAACAGCGACAAACGCCAGAAAGGCGCCCAGGAGCCAGTCCCGCGCTTCGACCCCTCCATAGAGCTTCGCTCCTTTCCTCATCATACCCTCAAAGCA
>DASZXF010000347.1:0-8659 GCA_035546055.1 Ktedonobacteraceae bacterium | reverse complement strand
GAAGTTCTCGCTATAGGGCAGACCCAGCAGCGCGGGAGGCGGACTGGTGATGGTGCCTTTGCCCTGCCCGGTGGTGGTGGTCAGGGTATAGACGTAGCCGGGTTGCAGCGTGACGCTGAACGCGCCACCCGCTGGCGTGATCGTCGTCTGCTGCACGAAATAGTCGCTGGAGTTCGCCGAATTGAGGTTCGTGGCCCAGACATGGACAGGACCGGTTGAGAGGCCGTTGGTAATGGTGAAATTCGCGGTCTGGCTGGCGGTCGCGTCGACTGTCTCGATAATCACGCTGTAATCGCTGCCGCTGGCCGCTTTGAGGGTGACATAGCTGCCGTTGCTGTCGCTGCCCCCCAGGTAGCCACAGGCGCCATCGATATAGCGCCAGCCGGGCTGCGTGCATTGCGTGGTGTGAGCCGTCACCCAGAGCTGCTTGCCGACGCTATAGTAGCCGGACCACGGCTGATTGGCCACCATCAGACCCACGGTATTGTAGGGCAGGTTGTTGTAGATGGAGGCGATCACCGGCCAGTTGATATACGCGGTCATTTTGCCATCGATGTAGCCGCGATTGATCGCGCGCGCCATGGGCACAGCGCCGCTGTTGTAGTCCTGCGAGCCATTCTCGCTGGCCCACAGTTGCTTGCCCAGGTTGCGCGCGTTGGTGGTATTCGGACACGAGGTCGCGCTGCCGCCATCGCCACCGGTACAGGGATAATGCACCCCGACAATATCAACCGCCGCCTTAAAGGTAGCATCACTGACCATGGCATCGGCGATACCCCAATCGGAGTCCGCCCCGACTACCAGAGTCGAGAGGCCATTGGCCTGCAAGGCGCTTTTCAAAGCCTCGTAAAAAGCCTTGTTATACCCACGCTCGTTCCAGCCGCCGATGTAATCGATGGTCAGGCCATAATGGCTTTTGGCGCCCTGAATCCAGGCCACGTAGTAATTCACCATGTCCTGTGACCAGAAGCGGTTATTGCTGTCATAGACGGTAGCGCCGGTGGTCCCGATCCAGCCTGGCGCGCCCCAGGCCAGTCCGTAGAGCTTGATATTGGGATTGCGCGCTTTGGCCTCCTGCATCAGCCACCACTCGTAACCCCGGTTAAAGCTGACATCGCTGGCTGTATGCTTGAAACTGGACTCGGAGCCATCGGTTGAATTGGTATCGCCCCCTACTTCAACCTTGAGGATTTGCAAACTGGCTCCATAATTGGGTTTAAAAAGGTAATCGAGGATTTGACTGCGATAGGGATCGGGATAATCGACGAGCAGTCGTGAGTTGCCGCCACCGCCGCTGATCGCGCCAATTCCGTCAAAAACACGTCCACTCCCGGAACCGTTGAGGGTAATCGCCGTGGAGACGGCTGGCAGGGCATAGGCCGAGGTGCTGGTCAGGCCCGCCGCCGCTGCGGTCGCCCCGGCTGAAAGAGCCAGAAAACGCCGCCGATTGATTCGTGTCTGCATCTGATTCAGTCCTTCCTTGACTGCCGGTTCTCTATTCCTTAGAAAATGTCACCTTTATCAGAAAAATGGGGTCTGTATTCAGCATATGACCTGCTCATCATCACAGCCAGGGCGAACGGGCGAACCTTCCGCACGCGCCAGCGAAATGTCGCCATGTTCATGCAAGGCTGGAGGCAGGCAAATGAAACCTCCTTTCCCTAAAAGAAAAGAAACGAAGGCAAGAACAGCACGCGCTATGGCACCCTTAGCACCTGCTCCTCGCCCTTCATGATTCACCAGCTACTGCGTGAAAAAATGTCCACCATTTCCCACAAAAACGCTACAACATAAGTCTACCTAAAGTTTTTGTATATTGTCAATGCTTATGATTTTTCTTGTGAAAAAGCGGGATATACTTACGATTTCTTATGATTCGTCTGTCCAAAAAGCCGCTCATTCTCCCCGCGACGAGAAAGAGGGCCGCTCCTGCTCTTTCACTCATTACTCTGAGCACGAACACTGCTGCGGCGCATCCCCAAAAGCAGCTCCCCCGAGAAAGAGGGCCGCGTGTGGAGCGAGACGAGCGAACTCACACCAGACGTTGAAGCCGGAGATGGCTCGCGGAAGCGGCTCTCTTTCTCGGGGGAGATGGGAAGCAGCGGTTCCCATTCCTGGAACCATCTTTTCTCAGGGGAGGGTGATTTCCTGGGGACCGCAGACCGGGCAGACACCGCGCAAGACGCCGATATGCAGGCTGGTGGCGCGCAGAGGGCGGGCGCAGTAGCAGACGAAGGCCCGCTGGCGCGCGGGATTGCCCAGAACAAGGGCATGAGGCGGAACATCGTGCGTCACGACGGCCCCGGCTCCCACCAGGGCAAATTCGCCGATGGTCACGCCGCAGCGAATGACCGCCGCCGCGCCCAGCGAAGCGCCGTATTTGACCAGCGTCGGGGTGATCGTCCAGTCAGCCGCGCTTTTCAAGGCGCCTTCTCTGGTGATGGCGCGCGGGAAAAGGTCGTTGGTAAAACAGACATGCGGTCCGACAAAGACGCCGTCCTCCAGCGTGACCCCCTCGAACACCGAGACGTGATTCTGGATCTTTACCCGCGAACCGATTTTGACACGCGCATCAATGTAGACTCCCTTGCCCAGAATACAGTCCTCACCAATGCTCGCCCCCTCTCGCACCTGGGCCTGGCGCCAGATGCGCGTTCGCTCCCCAATTGTTGCCTCGTCTGATACTTCCGCTGTCGGGTGAATAGAGATTGATGAAGTGTTCACGTACAACTCCTTCTACCTGTGGTATAATGAAAAAAATAACGCAGCACTCCTCCGCTGGCGTTCTACTGCTTATGATAATTTTATTCTGGCAAAGATGCAAGAAAGAGCCAGGAAGGTGTTTGTTTCTAAACCTGAGAGGTGCTTTCTCCATAGAATTTATCTCAGAACAACAACCTTTTTACGAAAGCAAGATCAGTATACTGAAACCGTCATTGCGATAGAAGCATGTAAACATGTGCCGAATAGGAGCTGAAATCTTCTGAGATTATTCTGATAAAACGAACTACAATTTTCTTCTACGTTTGAAAGGTGGGTTAATAAAGGTGAGCCGTGTACTTGAAGCCGTTTCCAGGCGTCTCTATAAGCTTCTCATCGTCGTCCTGCTTCTCCCTATTCTCAGTCTGGCGGTCGCTTATTTCCTCGTACCTCGCACCTACCAGGCCGAGGTTTCCCTCTGGGCGCTCCATCGCTATACGGTGATCGGCGCCACTGGACCCGAAAGCAACCTCCAGGATACGCCCGCCGATACCCAGGCTACTGCCCTGCAGGAGCTTTTGCAAACACGCTCTTTTGCGCTGGAGGTGGCTCACAAGGTCAATCTGGCTCCTACCCTGAACCTGAGCGGCAGCGTGCTGACCAACCCCAGTCAGCTTGACGATGCGCTTTTCGCTGAAATTTCGCGCAATGTCACCGTGACAGCCGGCGGATATAATCTGTACGTCATTAGCTACGCGAATCGCGATCCCCAGATGGCCGTCCAGGTCATTGCACAGGTCGTCTCCCAGTTCGTCCTCCAGAGCAATCGCTTTTCGCTCGATGAGGCGCAGAATTTGCTCTCCTCTTACCAATCTTTGCTGCAAAAAGCCCAGGAGACAGAGCATGAGGCGGCGACTGCCGAGGCCCAGTACCTCACAGAACACCATAATCCAAGCGCGCAGGCTCTGGCCAGCGATCCTCAGTACCAGTCGCTGCACAATGCCACACAGCAGGCCCAGGCCAATGTTTCCGCCATTCAGGATACCCTCAGTACCATTCAGCAGCAGATTTCCGCGCAGGGAACGGGCACCAATAACCTCTTTACTCAGGTCGATGCCCCCCATACGCTGACGCAGCCGGTGTCGCGCAGCAAGACCTATATCATCGTTGGCGTGGTGGCGCTACTGGTCGGACTGCTGGCCTGCGTGATCTATCTGCTGATCGCGCTGAGACGCGACCGCAGCATCTATTCGCCGCTTGAATTGCAGCGCATTACGTCGCTGCCCGTTTTAATGCAATTACCACGCCTGACAACTCCGGCGGTCTCGTTGATGGTTCAGCTTCCCTCACCGGAGGAGGATCTTCCATAATCCTGGCTGCCCACGCCCTGGAATACTGACCGGTGGCCAGTATCCAGGGCATGAGCCATCAAGCGGGTACGGCCCGCGTTGCTTTCTTGCTAGATTGTAGTGTCGCTCTCCAAGAGAGAAGGTTTAAATATGAAACATCCATCCGAGATAGGGGCAGGGAATCAGCCACCCGTGACGGCTCGTCCTCCTCTGGCTGGCGGAGAAAATGAAGCTGCCAAAATGGCCGGGGCTGATTTTGGCGAACAGGAAGTGTTTGACATGCCGACGGTTGGCAGGCTGGTCGCCGTCACTCCTCACAAGGTTATCGATCAAAATAAGCCCCGGACAGATCAGTTGAAAACGGAGACGACGGTTTCCCAGCGACTCAAAAAGCTGCCGGTGGTCTCCAAACGCGATACGACCATCGCCCATCTCTTCCAGGAGCGCTGCCGCCAGTTGAGCATCTCCCTGTTCTTCCAGGATGATAGCTCTGTGCGCAGCCTGGGCTTTACCAGCGCGCTACACGGCGAGGGCAAGACGCTGCTATCGGTGGTGACGGCGAACCAGCTGGCCAATGATAGCAATATGCCGGTCACGCTGCTGGACTGCAACTGGGAACACCCCAGCGTCCACGAGTATTACAATGTCCCGTCTCATCCCGGCCTGGCGGAATGGATACGCCAGGAGTGCAAGGCCGAAAGCATTCTCCACCAGGTCAGCCGCAATCTGACGGTGGTTCCGGCGGGCAATGGCAAGAAAGATGCCCTGCGCTTGCTGTCCCAGATGCGTCAGACCGGACTGAAACAGATGTTTTCCACCCGCAATGACCTGCTGATCGTCGATCTGCCGCCCATCGCGACGGCGGCCTATGGACAGATCGCGGCCAGCCTGCCGGATACGGTGGTGCTGGTGGTACACGCCGGCGTAACCCCCGATATTGTCATCGAGGAGGCCTGCGCCAAGCTGAAAAATGTGCCTGTTCACGGGGTCATTCTGAACCAGTTCCAGAGCCATATCCCCCGCTGGTTACGCCAGATGCTGTAACGCACGAAGGAAGGGATAGAGAGGTATGCAAGTCATCTTCGGGCTGCTGCTGGTGTTCCTGATTATTGGCTTCTCTGCGCGCAAGTATACCAGAGGAGTACGCTGGCTGCTCATTGCCTGTATCTGTGTGATGATTGCGGTGATTACCTTTACGCACTATGGAGGATGAGCATGGAATTGCCCGCAAAATCGCATAGGATCGACACTAAAACGCTGGAGAAGCTGCGCAGATCGAACGATCTCAAGCTGTTTCTGGTGGTCTTTGTGGTCGCTCTGGGCCTGGCGCCTATGCTGACTGTGGCAGGCTTGAACATTGGCTTCGGGACGCTGCTCGGCCTTCTCCTGGCTGTAGGCATTGCTGTGCTAACGGTGCGCTGGCCTGTCTTTGGCCTGTTTATCTCCCTGGCGGCGGCGGTGGTGATTGAAGAGGGCAAGCTGCCGACCGGGAGTGATTTTACGGATCAACTGTATGTCTTTTACTGGCCTCCCCGGTGGGAAGGTCTGTTTGAACGCCCAATCGGTATGCTCTTTCTCTTGATTCTCGTGGTGATGATCATCCACCACCTGATCAAACGCGAGCGCCTGGTGCAGGGCGGCGGCCTGATGCCCGCGTTCAGCTTTTTTCTGCTCTGCGTGGCTATGGGCGTGGCGCATGGCCTGGCGACGGGCGGCTCATTTAAAATTATTGTCCTTGAGGTGCGCCCGCTCTGGTATCTGTTTGTGATGTATTTGCTGGCCTATAATCTGATCGCCAGCAGCAAGCATATCCGCGCGTTTTTCTGGATCGTGATCATCGCCGCTGGTATCAAAGGCTTGCAGGGCGTCTATCTGCTGGTTGTGGTCCTCCACGGCTCACCGTCCAACGCGAATGAGTTGATGGCGCACGAGGATTCGTTTTTCTTTGTCTCGCTGCTCCTGCTGATTGTCCTCTTTTGTCTGCAACACCGCTACCGCGCTCAACTCTATGCCTCGCTGATCGTGCTGGCTCCGGTGCTGGTCGCGCTGGTGGCCAATCAGCGCAGGGCTGACTATATCGCGCTGCTGCTCGGTCTGTGTGTGGCCTGGTGCCTGATCTTCCTGGTCAGACCTCAGAAGCGCAAAATGCTGATCAGCGTCGCGCTGACCACCCTGGTTCTGGGCGCGGTTTACGTGGCGATCTTCGCCAATGGACAGGGTTCGCTGGCCTCGCCCGCGCGCTCGATTATAGCCGTTTTCCATCCCAACAGCGGAGATATCAGGGATATCCAGTCGAATCTCTACCGCGTGGTGGAGAACTATGATCTGAAATTTACGGTTCTGCAAAATCCCCTCCTGGGACAGGGCTTTGGCAAGGAATTTCTCACCCCCTGGCCCCTGGCGGATATTTCCGCTATTGATCAGTATTATCTGTATATTCCGCATAATACGATCTACTGGATCTGGATGCGCCTGGGACCGCTCGGCTACCTGTCCCTGTGGTTTCTCTTTGGCTCGATGATTGTGCGCGGCTGTCTGGTTGTGAAAACCCTGAAAGATTCGTATCTCCAGATGGTGGGCATCTATATTGTGGCTGTGACCTTGATGGAAATTGTGGTGGCCTTTGCCGATTACCAGTTGTTCTTCTATCGCAATGTCATGTACATGGGCCTGCTGGTCGGCATTCTCATGAAGTTGCCCGTGATTGAGCAAAAGGAGATGCCTCCCCAGGAGAGCGCGGAAGAACAGGAGACGCCGCCGGCCCCCGCCGTGGCGCACAAAGCGAAGCGCAGGATGATGGTCTGGGAATTTCTATAACCAATCCATAACCCACTTGCGAACCTGACTGACGGCGCTGCCACCCGGACGAAGCGCGCCCTCAGTGCAGGTCCGCCCGGAGAGAAAAGATGGCTGATGAGAAAAAGACGAAAAAAAGCCGCCGGCGGGGCATGCTCGTTGTGCTGATCTTGCTGGCGGTGGTGGTGATTGCTGGCCTCGCGGCGCTGCCCCTGAGCAGCCGCGTGATGGGCGCGCTGGCCAGACACACGAAAGCAGTGGTGAGCACGATCACGACCAGCCAGGCGGGTTCGACCACCCAACCAGGCTCGGCGGCTCTCCCTATCAGCCGTGGCGTGCCGGCTTTCAGTTCCGGCGGCTATGAGCCTGCCTCGTCAGCCAATGACAACAGCTTTGACACCTTCTGGAGATCGCAGGGCGCGCCGGCCTGGCTGGCCTACGATCTTTCCAGAGTTCCGGCGAGCAGGCGTGAACGCGTTCTGGTGCTCTGGTACAACGAGTCGACCAACTACGATCACACGCTGATTAATAACCCGACCTATAACACGCCGCAGGATTATACCATCGAGGTCAATTCAGCCGCCGGCGGGGGCAATCCCCCGCAAACGGGCTGGCGATCCCTGGTGACGGAGCGCGGCAATCATTATCACTCGCGCCAGTACGTCCTGAATATGGCAGGGTATAACTGGCTGCGTATGAATGTGACCGCGAACGATGGCGCGGCGGAAAACTACGATACGCAGATCAACCTGGATGTCTATGACGCCAGTACAGCGCTGGCCGACGATTGGATGTTCTACGGCGACTCCATCACGGCGGGAGCCATGGGACATACCACCCTGGGCGGCGTGGCGGCCTTTGCTCAGCTCATCAACGCACGCGTGCCCGACAGCTATCCGGCGCAGGAAGATGGCGGAACCGGCTATCTGACCAGTTCCGACGCGGTGAGCCATCTCGCTACCTGGCTGGGACTTTTCCCCGGCAAGTATGTGGGCCTGAGCTATGGAACCAATGATGCCCTGGGCTGCGTCAATCCCGCCACCTTCTACCAGAACTACGCCACCATGGTCCAGAAGGTGCTGCACGCGGGCAAAATTCCCCTGGTGCCGCTGATCCCCTGGGGCAAAAACGCCAACATCCAGCGCTGCGCGCCAGCCCTGAACGCGCAGATCACAGCCCTCTACCGCGCGTTCCCCCAGATCATCCACGGTCCCGACCTGTGGAGCTTCTTCCAGGCTCACCAGAATCTCATCTCACAGGACACCATCCACCCCGGCGAAGACGGCTTCGGCGCCTACCGCCAGCAATGGGCCAGCACCCTGCTCAGCGAAGTCTATCACGCCCCGGCACAATGAGCGATAGCTTTTCTTGCCCTGAAAAACATTTCTACGGTCCTCGGACCGTAGAAGTGCTTCCAGAACTCTACCGCATGAGAAAGCTGAGACTTTCCCTCGGTGGCAAGGGAAGGGGCAGGTTCCCCGCTGGTCAGCGCTTGTTTGTTTGCATCAAGGCTGGATGGCCGCATAGCAGGCGGGCCTTTTTGTATGAATGGGCGGCGTTGCTGGTTCGCCGCGCCATTCATACAAATGAGGACGGATGGGAAAGGTGAGGCGTCTAGCTGGTTGGCTTGATGGTGACGCTGGCGGCTTCCTCTGGCTCCCTGGCTGGCTGCGGACGCTTGCGGCTGAGGGTAAACAAAAGATCGCGGTAGCGTTGGGCCATTTTTTCCCACTGGTAGGGGATGTAGTCCTCGGCGGCGTTGGCGATAAAGCTGGCGCGCTTTTCAGGGGAGCGATAGAGGTCGAGAATGGCTT
>DASZXF010000346.1:0-35902 GCA_035546055.1 Ktedonobacteraceae bacterium | reverse complement strand
GGCCTCCCACGGCTCATGAAACAGGATATGTCTTACGGATACCAGCCCCAGGGACTGCTGCGGTCCACGCGGGGATCGCCAGTCCAGGTCCATGCGGTATCATAGAGGTGGCCGTTGTTGATGTACCAGCCGGCCAGCGCGCCGATTTCATCGGAGTACGAGCTCAGCACACCGCTGTTGGTAACCTGACCGGTGTTGTAGCCAGCCAGTCCATACCTGGCGATGTCGACACCGCTGTAGCCCGCCGCTTCGGCCAGACGCGCGAAGTGGATCAGGTGCCTGATGCCCATATGGATCGAGATGCCGATGTCGTAGAAGTTTTGTGGCACCAGGTCATACTGATAGATCTCAGGTACATCGTACTCGGTCTGATAACCGGAGTTGGTGTTAAGGTACGCCGTTTCTGCGGCCTGCAAAGGACCGTAGGAGTGTCCGGCGGACCCGCTGCCGGATGTTCCACTGCCCAGCGTGCTTCCACCAGTCTCCAGACCGCCCTGCAAAGTTGACTCGCGGGTGGCCTGACCGAGGAAGAAGCCGTAGGCTTTCTCCAGGGTTGTGAAGCCAAAGGTGCTCTGAATGACTCCCCAATATTCCTGAACCTGCTGCTCGACCAGCACTTTGATCTGCTGCTGACTCAGGCTGTTGGCGCCGGAGATCATGGCGGAAACCGAGGTACCGGGCGGGAAGTAGCGGTCAATATTCGGCTCCGAGCCGGTCGCGGTCGGCGTGGCTGTAGGCGTCCTGCCTGCCGTTGGCGTGACCGTGGGTGTGACCGGTGTGACCGTGGGCGTCCTGCCCGTGGTCGCGGTAGCCGTGGGTGTCGTACCAGCCGTCGGGGTAACGGTGCTTGAGCCGTTGCAGGCGTTACCGTTGACCGTAAAGCTGGCGGGTACGGGATTGCTGGAGGTCCAGGCTCCGTTGAAGCCGGGATTGACCGTGGCATTCGCCGCTACGCTGCCGTTCCAGCTGGCGTTGGTGACTGTCACATTCTGGCCGGACTGGGTAAAGGTGCCGTTCCAGCCCTGGGTGACGCTCTGACCACTGGCCGGGAAGGTAAAGGCCAGGGTCCAGTTGGTCCAGGCTGAGGAACTGGTATTCTGGATAACAATGTTGCTACCAAAACCTCCCGGCCATTGATTGGTGATGCTATATGTCACCTGACAATAGGATGAGGCCGCGTGCGTGACCTGGCTGCTGATAAACAGGCCACTGACGAGCAATATGAGCAGGGTGATAAGAATGCTCAGACTACGAACTCTGCCTTGCAGCCGGAAAGCTCGCGGTTTGCGTACAGAGATGCGCTTCATTCTGTCCCCTCCTGTTCTGGTTCTTGAGTCAAGTATAGGAGATAAAGGCGGTGACGACCAGAACAGATAGCAGTCATCTGATAGTCACTGGCAGGACACAATTTTCGCTCATTGCCAGCCCATAGTATAATGGATGCAATCATTTTCTGGCCTGCACGGGCCAAAACGCCGGATGCGCACACGGCCCGGCATCTTCAACCTGGCATATGCTCAAGAGCGGAAGCGCGCAGAGGTGAGCAGACTGGACAGGTTGTAATCACATTGAAGAAAGCAGCATTACACGTGGGAAAGTATTCTATTGTAGTCATGCCCGGCGATGGGATCGGACCGGAAGTCGTTGAACAGGCGGTCAGGGTCTTGCAGAGCGTGGGCAAGCGTTTCGGACATACCTTTCAGTTGACGCCTGCCCTGGTCGGCGGAGCGGCTATCATGGCCGAGGGCGAGGCTATTTCAGACGCGACCATGGAGTTGTGCCATAAGAGCGATGCGATTCTCTTTGGCGCTGTCGGCGGTCTGCCTAGCTTTCAGGGTCCAAACTCCAAAAAACAGCCTGAGAGCGCGCTTTTCCGCCTGCGCAAAGAATTGCAGCTCTACGCCAATCTGCGCCCGGTGAAGCCGTTCCAGGCGCTGCTGGACGCTTCGACGATCAAGCGCGAGGTGCTGGAAGGCACCGATATGCTGGTGGTGCGTGAGTTGACTGGCGGCCTCTACTTTGGCAAACCCAGCGAGATTCGTGAGACGGAGCAGGGTGCGGAGGCGGTCGATACCCTCTTCTACACTGAAGCTGAGATTGCGCGCATTGTGCGAACCGCCTGCGAACTGGCCCGCACCCGCCAGAAGAAGGTGACTTCGGTGGATAAGGCCAATGTGCTGAGTTCGTCGCGCCTGTGGCGGCGGGTGGCGGATCAGGTGGCGCAGGAGTTTCCTGACATTACGCTGGAGCATCAACTGGTGGATAGCTGCTCGATGCAGTTGATTCGCTGGCCGCGCCAGTTTGATGTGGTGGTGACGGAAAATATGTTCGGCGATATTCTGACCGATGAGGCGTCGATGCTGGCCGGCTCAATGGGCATGTTGCCGTCCGCCAGTCTGGGCACGCGTCGCACGGAACACGGCCTCTTCGGTCTGTATGAGCCGATTCATGGGACGGCCCCCGATATCACCGGTCAGGATAAGGCCAATCCCATCGCGGCCATTCTCTCCGCCGCGCTCCTGTTGCGCCATTCGCTGAGTCTGCACGAGGAGGCCAATGTCGTTGAAGCCGCCGTGGAGCAGATCATTGCGCAGGGGTATCGCACGCTCGATCTGCGCGAAGAGGGCAAGACGATCCTGGGGACAAAAGAGATGGGCCGCGTCATCGTTGAGGCGCTTGAACGATAAGAGAGCCGTCAGCAAAAAGAGAGCCTCTCCGCCGGCTCTATCGGCGGGAGAGGCTCTCTTTTTGCTATATCTAGCCCATCATGGGTTTGGGACAGGGGCCGAGGGCGAGCAGGCGGGCCTGCGCAAGCCCGAGTTGCTTTTCAGCCTCGGCGCGCTCCCCCGCCTCCTCCGCCGTTTGCGGCTGGGCAAGTCGCTGCTGGAGCGCGTCTATCTCCTGTTGAATGGTCTGACGCAGGGCATACCAGCGCGTCACGGCGCGTTCCACACCCACAGGTCATTCCTTCCTACACAGTCCGCTCAGGCTGTGGTTGCTCCGTAGACCAGAGCGTTCAGAATGTTGATCAGTTCCTCATCCTGGTACGGCTTGACGACATACGCGCTGGCTCCCAGCTGCATGGCACGCTGCTGGTGCTTGGAGGCCGCGCGCGAGGTCAGCACGACCAGGGGCAGGGTGCGATACTGCTCCTGGGCGCGTACCGTGGCCATCAATTCGTACCCATCCATACGCGGCATTTCGATGTCGAGCAGGACGGCGGCGGGAGCTTCCTGGGTGATCATTTCCAGGGCTTCGACGCCATCGCGCGCGGTCTGCACCTCCCACTGATGCTGCCTGAGCATGTTGGAGACGACGCGGCGCACGCTGGGACTATCATCAACCACCAGGATGTGCTTGCCACGCGGCGCGGTTTCGACTGGCTTCTGCACCGGAATGACCGGGGCAATGGTGGTGCGCCTCTCTACCTGAACGGCGGGACGCGCGGCCACGGCATCGGCCTGGGCATCGAAGGGCGATGGCGCCAGCGCGCTGCGCATACCCGGACGCGATGAAAGCAGTTCCAGCAGTTCGAGGATCAGGACGACCCGGCCATTACCAAGCACGGTACCGCCCGCGACTCCGTGAACGGTGCGCAGATGCGGACCCAGGTTCTTAATCACAACATCCATCCGGCCTTTGATGTCGTCAACCACCAGGGCGACCCGGTGCCGGTCTGTGCGCACCAGCAGGAGGGGCGCTTTTTCGCTCAACTCGCTGACGGGCAGACCCAGCAGTTGGGCCAGTGAACTCAACGGATACGGCTGGTTCTGCACCAGGATGGCAGGACGCCCACCATAATTGGTCGGCTTATAGTTGTCCAGTCGCCCAATCGCTTCTACCATCACGGTCGGGATGGCGAACTGCTGATCGGCCACCTGCACCATCATGGCGTTCTGAATGGCCAGGCTGGTGGGGAATTTCATGGTAAAGGCGGTACCCTGACCGGGCATCGACTCCACTTCCAGCGTACCGCGCAGACGCGAGACGCTATCGCGCACGACATCCAGACCCACGCCGCGTCCGCTCTCTTCACTGAGCACTTCGGCGGTTGAGAAGCCAGGACGGAAGATCAGTTCGACAACCTCGTTATCCCCCAGCACCTGGTTGGGACGGATCAGGCCACGGTTAATGGCCTCGTTGCGAATACGCTCTGGATCAAGACCCGTTCCGTCGTCGCGCACGGTGATGACAACCAGGTTACCTTCATATGAGGCCGAGAGTTTGATCTGACCGGCGGAAGATTTCCCGCGTTGCAGGCGCACCTCCGGCGTCTCAATGGCATGGTTCACAGCATTACGCATCAGGTGCAGCAACGGACCGGCGATTTCTTCGATCACGGTACGATCTACTTCAGTCTCCTGACCTTCCAGCAGCAGTTCAAATTCCTTGCGCTGCTTGAGAGCGACCGCGCGGGCCGTGCGGTACAGACGTGGGATCATGGTGGACAACGGCACCAGGCGCGCCTTCATCAGGCGATCCTGGAAGGTTGTGCTCAGGCGCGTCTCACGTCCGAAGGTGCTCTCACAGTCACGGATGACATTTTCCATCTCGGAGCTCAGCGTGGTCATGTCAGAGATGCCTTCGCTCAAGCCACGAGCAAGCTGATGGAATTCGGTGTAGCGGTCGAGTTCCAGTTCGTCAAATTCCGCCAGGTGGGCAGGCTCGTTACGCCCATTGGCGGAGCCATTGGCGCCATTGGTCAGGGCAAGCGGCTGGCTCTGGTCGCCTTCGCCCGGCATGACCTGCACCGAGCGTCCGCTGGGCAGAGTCGCGGCCTCGAAACGGCTTTCCAGGCGCGTGCCGACATCGCGCAGGCGAGCACTACTGACGGCGGCATCGGCTACCAGGCGGTTCAGGCGCTGAATGCGCTCCTCAAGGATGGTACGGTTGACCAGCAATTCACCGAAAAGATTAACCAGCTCATCCAGTTTCGAGAGCGAGACGCGCACACTCAGGTCGGCGCGGGCGGCGCCCGGCACGGTGTTTTCGGCGGACTGGACGCCGCTGTTCACCACGCTGGCTACCGGGCTGGCCGGCTCATCGTGTTCTTCTTCAATCTCGATCTCTTCAACCGGCGCATTGGCCAGGCTGGCTTGCTCGCCCAGCAGTTCCCCGTAACGTATGCGCAGGGTCTGCACGGCGTTTTCATTCTCCGCCGGCGTGCCCTTGCCGTTAATCAGCGAATCGAGCGCTTCCGCTGTATCCAGGATCAGGCTCAGGACGGTCGGCGAGATGGAAACGGTGCCTTCCATAATGCCATCGAGCATATCCTCTGAAACGTGGCAGAGGTCAGCGATGGCGCGGAAGCCCATCATACCCGCTGCGCCCTTGAGCGTATGGGTGGCACGCCGAATGCCCTGGATGGGCTCCAGGTTAGTAGGAGCGTGCTCCAACTCAGCGACGTGGACGCTGATGGTCTGCAAATGCTCCTCTGCCTCCAGGCGGAAGATTTCCGCTGCTTCTTCGCCGAAATCACTGGCCATGGCCTGAGCCGAGCTGGACGGCAGCGTTTGCGGCGGCGCAGGTGGCGCAGGTGGCGGTGTATAGACCGGCGAAGGCGCGGGCGCGGGTGCGATAAAGTTGACCGCCGGCGTGGGTGGTGCGGACGGCGCGGACGCGACCGGCGCGGACGAGGCGGAAGCAGAGGCGGGAGTGCCATTGCCCGCCAGATTCGCCAGTTGATTTGGCGTGAATTGATTCAGGAAATCGCGGCGCACCTGGATCTCGATCTCGTGGCGCAGACGCGCTTCCATCTCCTGGGGCGTCTCGGCCATGCCCGTGGAGGAGTCGGATTCGCGCAGGTGCTGCGTGGAGTAGATTTCGGCGCGCACTTCTTCGCGTACCTGGCGCTCTATCTCGGCGCGCAGAGCCATTGTAGCGGGTCGGCTCTCGTACTCCTGGCGAATCTCTTCGCGCAGTTGGGATTCCAATTCGGTGCGTAGAGCGCCAATATCGCCCTTGCGCTCGAAAGTCACGCGCTCGCTGAGCGCCTGGGCATCGGCAATGGCCTGCATCTCCCAGGGGGACCAGACCTGATCTTTACGCGGCTGCCCTTCGGTTATGGCCGGGGCATGTTGCAAAATATCGCCACAGATCGCAATTGAGATATTTAACTGCTGAAGGACGGTCTGAATCTGCTCGTCGGTGCCCTCGACACCACTCGTCATCTGCACGAGCATATCCAGCACTTTCTTCAGCTTATTATTGGCAACCCACATGACCGAAAGCGGCAAATAGCGGCGAACCTGCTCAGGGCTATTGCGCAAATTCAGGCCCATGGCTTTACCAGCCCAATCCTCCATGCGATCCAGCGCATCCCGCGAGCCATCCAGAAAGCCCTTAAATTCGGCCCGCTGAGCCTCGATTATCGAGGCAGCCAGGCGCAGTTGAGAAAGCGTGCGCTTCAGCGAGTTTGCCTGATCCTCCAGCACCCTGGCTTCGTCCTGCATATCATGATAGACCTGCATGTGCGAAGATTTCTCCGTGGGGGCAACCGGGCGTGGGACACTCTCATGCGGCATGAGGTCACGCACAGGCTCCACAGGAGCCGGCTCGCGGAAAACAGGCGCGGCGGGCGCCGGGACAGGCTCTTTATAGACGGGTTCTTTGTAGAACGGCTCTCCTGCTATCGGTGGTTCCTGCATCGGCTGCTGAGGCAAAGCCGGCGGCAGCGAGGGCGCCATTGGCTCATTCCAGACGGTAGGGGTGGAGTAAACCTCCGGCATGGGCGGATAGACCTGTCCATTGACCTGCTGAATGGCCGGCCCGGAGGTGGGATAGACCACATCATCCGGCACCTGCTGGGGACGCGGCGTCAGGGGCATCTCTGCTGAAGTGGGAGAGAACAGCGAAGGCGTGGGAGGCGCAGCCGGCATCTCCGGCGCACGATTCGCGTTCGCTAACATCTCCAGAGCACTGGACGAAGGTCCGGCAAAAGGAGCCGGATCAGGCAGACGCGGCGTCTCAAACTGGGCATGTTGCGCTGGCTGCATCGGAGGCACCGGCAACTGTATCTCGGGGCGCGGCGGAAAAGCGGCGCGTAAGGTTGGTTCTTCTGGCCAGAATGCCTCAACGTTGTTGGCCTGGGGTGTGCGGAAGGAAGCCAGCATCTCATCCAGTGAAGAGATAGCGGCGGCATCCTGTAAAGCCGGCATCTCTGCGCTGGCCTGCTTGACATACTCGGGAGTAATCATCCCCCCGGCTACGCCCTGCGCGGACGCCTCCTGACGGGACCGCAATTGAGCATAGTCCTCGTCATCTTCGTTGACAATGGCATTCTCATCAATACCATGCTGAATGCCGCCCACCAGGCGGCGCAAGCGATCCAGAGAACGCTGCAAAAACTCGACCGTCAGTTGATCCAGACTCGCCAGACCGTCCATCACATCGGCCAGGATATCTTCCATACCGTGAGCGACCTGGGCCAGGCCGGAGAACTCCATCATCGAGGCAGAGCCACCTATAGTATGAGTGCGACGATACGTCTCCTCCAGAGCCTCCATGTCGCCAGGTGACTGGGCCAGGCGGTCGAGATTGGCCTCGATTTCTGGCAAATAACTATTCACCTCTTCGATAAACGAGTCGAGGATAGATAGTTTATCAGATGTATTCGACATGCTACGCGCACTCACTCCTTTTTGTCTCGTCTTCCCCGGTTCAATGAGAGAGGTATCCTCCTCCATGAGAAGCATACCCCCTCATGATCCAAACGTCAAATGTGTAACAAACTATTACCCCACATGCCCATTACCCGTGCCAGGGAAAGGCATTTGATCAGCTCCCTGCTGGGGATTACGCCAGCGCGGACGACCCGGCGCCTGGCCACCAGAAGGAGGCTGGAAATTCTGCTGCGGCATCGCAGGCATTTGATTGGAGACCGGGAAAGCTGGCTGACCCGGCTGGCCATACCCGGATTCAGGCACGTTGCCAAAGGGCTGTCCACCAAATTGCTGGTTGCCAAAGGGCTGTCCACCAAATTGCTGGTTGCCAAAGGGCTGGCTTTCAAAGCTCTGCTGCGTATCGAAGGGACTCAACTCGCCCAGACCTGGCTGGCCCTGAAAGTTGGGAGGGAAATTCCCGAACTGCTGATTATCAAAGCCCTGCTGCGCGGCTGGCAATTGCGGCACTCCACCAAAGCCCCCCTGCTGGGGCGCGAAATCCGGCGCGCCATTAAAGGAGAACTGGAAACCACTGCCGTTCATGTCGCTCTCCTGCGGCTGAGGCAGAGAGAGGAAATCCGCCGAGAAGTTCTGATTCCAGTCGCCGCCATTGACCGCTGCCTCTGGCTGATAGAACTGATCGCCGCCATCAACACCAGGCAGGGAGGGCATGCCGCTCATGCCACCGAAGGCATCCATCGACTCGCTCACCCGCTCCGGCAAACGGAAGGTCGACACCGAGGCGCGCAACTGATCCGACAATTCCGAGAGGTAACTGACGCTCATCGCGGCTTCCTGCGTACCGGCATTGGTGCGCTGGGTGATCTCTGAAATCTCTGACATGGCATTGGCCACTTCCTCAGAGACGCTGGCCTGCTCATTGGCGGCCTGGGCGATCATCTCAATCGTACTGGCCTGGCGTTCCACAGCGGCGTAAATCGAGTTCAGCGCGCGTCCGGCTTCATCAGCCAGCTGCGACCCTTTGACCACTTCCTGGGTGCTATCTTCCATAGCCACAACGGCTTCGTAGGTATCACCCTGAATACTCTTGACCAGCGTGGCAATACGCTTGGTCGACTCGGTAGAACGTTCTGCCAGCAGGCGGATCTCATCGGCCACGACGGCGAAACCACGTCCGTGTTCACCGGCCATGGCGGACTGAATAGCGGCGTTCAAGGCCAGCAAGTTCGTCTGATCGGCGATATCTTCGATGATACGCACGATTTCACCAATCTCGTTTGAACGCTCACCCAGACGCTTGATCTTCTTCGCGGTTTCCTGCACGTTTTCGCGAATGAGCATCATACCTTCAATCGACTGACGCACGGCCACCTGACCGGTCTTGGCGTTCTGCAAGGCATCCTGGGCCGACTCGGCGCTCAGGCGGGCATTGTGCGCCACATTCTGCACGAAGTTCGCCAGCGCTTCCACGGCTTCGGTCGTTTGCGAAATACGCGCCACCTGCGTCTCAGACGCCTGCGCCAGTTCAGCCGAGCGGTCAAGCACGCGCCGGGAGGCGTTCGTGACCTGCACAGCCGTGTTCTGCACACGACCCACAACCTTGGCCAGTTCTTCGATCATATAGTTAAAAGAGTCAGCCAGCACGCCCAGAGTGTCGGGAGTCACCTCCGCCTGTACGCGCAGATCGCCATCACCCACCGCGCTCACTTCTTGCAGCAACTTTTCAATCTGCGCCTGCAAGGCCGCCGCATCGCTCAAACCGGGAGTGGTCGAAATGCTGGTGCTGGGCGAGAAGTTCTGATTATCAAGCAGGTTGTTGAGCGATGTCGCCAGCATGGCAAACTCATCATCGCCCGACACCGCAGCCCGAATCGAACGGTCGCCGCCGACAAAATTGCGGCACACGTCCACCAGGCTCAACAGACGATCCTGAATGCGCCGGCGCAGGAGATAGTTCGTCACATACTCGCCAACAATGACGATCACACAAGCAACCGCGACTGCGAAAACTGGACTATTAGGAACGATAAAACCGATGGCCACAAGACAAACAATTGGGATCAGCAAGGATGAGATAAGCGCCGTAGTCAACAAAGCGCTTATGGTCATTCCGCCTCTGTTGCGGTCATTCATCCGCCAGGCCTCCTCTCAAGTGAAGCAGCGTTGTATTTTCTTAAAGATAAAGACGAGCGGCCTTCATAACCCTTTAGCTCGCCGCTCCAACAGCACCTACCAGATGCAGATGGCGCCGTGAAGGATAAAAATATCTGCCCACAAAGCCACATGCAAAACACCAGGGAATCACGCCGAGTAGTGATGCATCTTATCCGCAAACAACAAACGCGCGGCATCCAACAAGATCACCTGACGCTTGCCGACCGCCGCCACGCCTGAGGCGTAGGAGGCAACCCATGGGGGGATGCTACGGAAACTGGTATCAACGGCGTGAGGCGCGATGGGCACCATCTCACTCACGCTGTCTACCACCAGACATATCAACATTTCGTTATACTTGGTCGATAACAGGCGCGTGCGCGGATTAAATGGAAGCTTTTCCAGATCCAGAAACGCCCGCAAATCTACAACCGAACAGATAGAGCCGCGCAGATTGATCACCCCTGCCACCCAGGGGGCGACATTGGGGACAATGGTGACATCAGCCAGGCGCTCTACCCCTTGAATATACGTGGCCTGGATCGCGAATTCGCGATCCAGCAGCGTGAATACCAGATATTGCTCACCAACCACAGCCGGCTCGACTGCCCCGTTCGTCGTCGCCCCCGCCAGCGCGCGCGCCGCGTTGACGACGTTGTTCATCTGGCTCTCCAGACGGTTCGCCCCCGTCGTTGCTCCCCACTGCGATTGTGGCCCTGCATTCCGCTGTAACATGTTCTGGCTCCTACACTACACAAGACGGCGTACATTATCGACCAAATCATCATCATTAAAGGGCTTGGTCATATACATATCAGCCCCCTGGCGCAGCCCCCAGGAGCGGTCCAGTGGGGTATTTTTGCTTGTCAATAAAATAATCGGAATGTCCTTACTTACATCAAGACTTTTCAGCTTCCGACACAATTGAAAACCATTCTGCTTGGGCAAGACAACATCAAGGACAATACACTGCGGACGCTCGCGAAAGACTTTTTCGAGAGCCTCATCACCATCCACAGCCGTCACTACATCAAACCCACTATTGCGCAACGGTGTTGCAATCATCGTCAGTTCTGTCCAACTATCGTCGACAACGAGTACCTTTTGCCCTGGCATACCAGTATACCTTTCCTTTGAAAGGGCGCGATACGTTGCGCCCGGTTAATGGGAAAGAAAGGCTATACGATCACGGGCACAGGCATACACGCACCCGTGGGTTACTTCGATGCCCGGTGATGTCGAACGGCGCTGGACTGACTGGTGATACGCCCGTTTCCTTTGTGATGACTCTGATCTCCCGGCAGACACCAGGCTGCTTCTGATCAGAATCCCGGCAACAGGTCCGGCTAACGACGCTAGCTACGTCTGCGCAAACGAGGACGCATGTCGTCGTTGCGCGCGGGCATACGCGCTTGCCAATCCACCAGATGTTTTTTCACCGTCTGAACCAGTTCTACGGAGTCAAATGGCTTGGTGAGATACTCCGTTGAGCCGGCCAACCTCCCACGCATCTTGTCGAACAGACCATCTTTCCCACTGAGCATAATAATAGGTATCTGTCTAAACTGCAAGTTTTTTCGTATTATCTGGCAAATATGGTACCCATCCATCCGGGGTAACTGGATGTCGAGCAAAATGACCGCCGGGATTTCGTCGGCGACTGAGGTGAGGGCGCTTAAACCGTCGCTGGCGGTGATGACGCGTATATGTTCTCGTTGCAAGGTCATCTGCACAATTTTGCGAACGGTAGGACTATCGTCAACTACCAGTACTGTTGGCTCGACCATTACATGAACCTCCTTTGAGTTTCAGGCGTCCCCCACTGCTGATTGCCGTCAGCAAAAGATAACGGGGCGCTTCCATTCCGATTTTGCCCATTATTCGATGCATCCGTGCGCCGGGTGCGATTTTGCTGCGCGTGCTGGTGCGCGCGATAGAGATTATACTGCTGCATCTCCTGTTCGACTTCGGTCAGGAAGGCTTTCCAGACAACACTGAGCTGGCGACCAGTATGAGAGTTACCAACTTCATCTTGCAAAAGCGCGGTGAAGACGGTGCGCAGGAAGGCTCCCAGGCCTAACACTGCCTCCCAGTAAAATTCTTCGAGCTGTTCTCCTTTGACCAGGCTATCCAGGTTGATGATTTCACTATAGTCGAGCTGGCCGTTGACAAATGTGACGGTCTCTAATATAGGATACTGCTGACCTGCAAGTAGCTGGAGCGGTTGTAAAAAGCGCCTCTCCAGGTAACGGACGATTTCGCTGACCGGCAACTGGCCTCGTCCTCTGAGACTTTTGGCGTAGGTGCCGTGGTGGACGAGCAGGCCGTTGATGCATTGTCCAAGGGTGTTGATTAAGCCCAGCAGATGTTGAACAGGGGTGTTGTTCTGGCGCTGCTGGGCCAGGGTGTGCTGGCACATGATGATGATGTTGGAAAGATCCTGCTGGAGTTCGGCTTCGAGAGAGGTGTCGACAACTTCAATGAGGTGGAGTTCGATCAGACGAGCCATGATATGCGCGACGCGCGCTTCGGGCAGGGTGAGCGCCAGGGCCATGCCCTGGAGAGGGATCTCTCCATTGGAGAGACAGAGTACGTCGATGTGCTCTTGATTGAGTCCCAGGCTGCGCACGTCTTTGCTGATTTCCGGCAGCCAGCGGGAGACGGTGGTGCGGGTGAGGGCGATGTCCCCCATTTCTTCCCATTCGTCGGCCTGGCGCAACGCTTCGAGCAGGACGCTATCTACGTCGAGCGGCTGCATTTTGCTTTCCATGGGAATCATGTGGCGGTGAAAGGCAAAGCGCCCGTCCACCCAGCGCAGGGCATGGCTGATGGATTGGGTGACGCTAAATTCCAGGCGGCGCTGCATTTCGTTCATGCTCATCCAGCCCTGCTCAACCATGATGGAGAAGGCGACCTGGAGATTGCCCTGCGCGGCTTCACGCAAGCGGTGAGCACTCGGCGGGTCCAGTTTGTTGAGCAGGCAGAGCATACCCAGCACGTCCGGCTGCGGAACTCCTTCTTCGTTTAATCCGACCAGCTGGCCTTTGCGCAAACTGATGACCAGCGTTTCTGGACCGGAATGTACTAGCAGTGTGCCGGTCTTGCCACTGAGTGCGAGCATTTTCAGGATCGATTGCAGACCTAGCGTTTGCAGGTCGCCATCCATAATGCGGTCTTGCGGCTCCATGGTTCCTTCATTCCTTTTTCTTTAGTGTCTACAGTACGTTTCCACTCGCCCTGATGAAAACGTGTGTTTTTGCGGAAAATGATGTCTCTCCGGGCCTCCATCCAACGTTCCCTCACCCTGCAATCCTGGCTTGATTACCGGGCCAGCCCCTGCTCAATCGCGTGCAGTAAGTCCTCGACATCAAAGGGTTTATCAACCTATCGGATCGTGTGATCCTGAAAATATGAAGGGTTCTTATGAACCTCTCTTATTTCATAAAGATAACGCTGATTCTCCTGTTCTATCAAGCACTGGCGTATCCCCAGGTTCTATCCGCCTGATCATCTGCCACCAGAATACGCATTACCCGTGGCGCTCCACCAGATTCCTCCTGGCTGCCGTCTGACCAACCCGTAGAAGCCTGCCTGGCTTTTCCGTTGATCTCATCAGACCGCACTTCACTGTACAAAAGCCGCTGAAAAACGCGCAAGTACCGTTCCAGTATCCGCAGATCAAATGGCCTGTGCAATAAAGCCATGGCTTTGAGCAGTTCCAGGGTTTGCCGGGAGAATGTGCTCCCTACCCTTTCGCTGACAATGATTCACCTAAGTAAGACAACCACAAAATGGCCAGAAACGCTATTAAAATTACATTAAAAAATTCACGTTGACCTCATGCTCGGCCAAAGTTATTTTCCTGACCATCGATTGGCACGGGAATGGATTTACGCTGTCCATCGGCTTCGGCGAAGACCTGCTGGCGGAAGACGTAGCCGACGCCTGGCTCGGTGAGTATATAGCGCGGCTGCGAGGGAATGGCCTCGACTTTTTTGCGCAGTTGACGCACATAAACGCGCAGGTAGTCGGCCTCTTCGCCGTACTCCGGTCCCCAGACGGTGCGCAGCAGGTTGCGATGGGTGAGCACTTTGCCGGCGTGCAGCATGAGCTGGAGCAGCAGTTCAAATTCGGTCGGGGTGAGTTTGACATCCAGTTCACCAGCACGCACCTGGCGGCGCAGAACGTTCATGGCCAGATAACCGTCTTCGCTGACGAGTACCTCCGGCGTCTGTCCCTGACCATCGGCCTCGCTGGCATCTTCGGCTCGCCTGAGACAGGCGCGCACGCGGGCCAGCAGTTCTTCATTGCTGAATGGCTTGGTCAGATAATCGTCCGCCCCCAGATCAAGCGCCTGTACTTTCTGCTTTTCCTCGTTTCTGGCTGAGAGAATGATGATGGGAATTTTTTTGTTCCATTCCCGCACACGCTGGCAGACCACCATCCCATCTATCTCTCCCGGCAGCCAGAGGTCAAGCAGAATCAGATCGGGCTGATTGAGCGAAGCTACCTCAAGCGCCTGCTTGCCATCTTCGGCAACCAGCACGTCATAATTGTTGACCTGGAGGTTTTTACGCAAAATGCGTTGTATCGAAAGGTCGTCATCCACAACCAGAATACGTTTTCCCTTGGACTTCATAAAGCGAAACCAGTACTTCCTAAATGTCAGATCCTTTGACCATTTCTGATTTCTCAGATACACATAAACGAAAGAGTGCTAAGATCGCCGCCTGCGGCGGCGCGCAAGAGATGGGGAAGCTGGGGACACCCCAGACCCCGGCAGAGGGCTACCGCCCTCTGCTCTCCCGCGTTTTTGCCCTGCGTTTGGGCTTTGACTGACTATTGGAGATGGGAAGCTGGGGACACCCCAGACCCCGGCAAAGGGCTACCGCCCTCTGCTCTCCTGCGTTTGAGCTTTGACTGACTATTACTAGCAGCCGGCACAGGCGCCAGCGCTACGAAGCGATTGGTAAGACAAAGACAAAACTGGCGCCACCTTTCTCATTGGCCTCTACCCAGATGCGCCCCTGGTGCGCCTCGACGATGCCCCGGCAGATGGCCAGTCCCAGTCCACTCCCCTGGGCGTCCATGCTGTAGAGCGATTTGAAAACCCGCTCGTGTTCTTCGATGGGAATGCCCGGCCCTTGATCAACGACCTGCACGCGCACAGCGCGGGATACATTGTCGGGCAAACCGGCGGGCAAGGCCCGCTGCGCGAGTACATCGACGATGACGTGGATCTGCGCGTGGCGGGGACTGTGGCGCGCGGCGTTCTCTAAGAGATTGTAAAGCGCGCGTTCGACCTGGGCGTAATCGGCATAGATGAGCGGCAGGGGCGATTGGATCTGCGTGTTGACGCCGAACTCGGCGAGCAGACGATGCGCCCGCAGGAGGGTGCTATGCACCAGTTCGACCATATCACACCATTCTTTTTCCAGCACCAGGGCGCCCATTTCGATGCGCGACATTTCGACCAGGGCATCAACCAGGGTGTTGAGGTGGTCGGCCTCGGCGTCGATGTCTTCGAGGATCTCGCGTCTGATATCTTCATCCCAGACGACATCCGGCTGCAAGAGGCCGGTGACGGCGGCTTTGATGGTGGTCAGCGGGGTGCGCAGATCATGCGAGACGGAGGCCAGCAGCACAGCTTTGTTTTTTTCGTCGCGCACCTGTTCGGTGACATCGTGAACGTGCAGGGCGTTGGCAAACCATTGCCCGTTTTCGTCGTAGAGGGCATGGCGCGTCAGTTGGTAATGGCGATCTGAGGGCGAGTTGTCCAGCAACAGGGTCGGTGAGGACTGGGAACGCTGCTGCATGGGCGATGCGATGATCGCTCTGGGCTCCGCCGCGCTGGCGACGGCCCAGTTGCGCCAGGAGTCCCGTCCCACTGTCGCGAGAGGTACCTGGCCGGGCAGCGCTTCGGCGGCGATGGTACAGCGCAAAAAGGCGGGCAGCGGAACGCCGTTTTCGCCCAGCAATTCGTTCTCCTGGACGATGTGGACGGCAAACTGGCGCAGATAGGCCAGCACGTCGTTGAGATGGCGCACGCGCGGCAGGAGCGGCGTGAGCACCTGCTCCAGACTGACCGGCGTGGCCTGCGGACGGAAGGTGCTGAAGAGCGCGGGGGCAGTTTCCTTGGAATGCCAGTGATTCCAGACCGGGGCGTTCTCCAGTTCTGAACTTTGTCCACAGAAAAATTCGGCGGCGCGGTTGCAGTAGACGCAATTCCCTTGCAGATCGACGATAAAAAGCGGATCGGCCAGGTTGCGCTTGAGTTGATCGTAAGCCTGCGGCTGCGTTTCGTCGACGTTCCAGACGCGCATGAGGGCGGCGCTGATATCCCTGAGAAAGCCGCTCCAGGCCAGGGCTTCGTCGGCTGCCTGCATGAGATAAGCGGTACCCTGGCTGGCGGTTGAGGTTTCCAGTTGCTCCAGTTCCGAGGAGCGCACGAGGAAAAGCGTCTTTTCGCCATAGGCAATCTCGCGCCTGTGCTCGGCGAAGGCGTCGGCTTCGCGTCTCTCTTCCACCAGCGACGAGGCCTGCGACGAGCGCAGAATATCCTGCAAATGGCGTTCGCTGCGCGTCAACAAATGATCACTGATGAAGCGCAAAACGCTGCTGAGGCTGACGCCAAAGGCGCCCATGGTTTCGTCACGCAGACGTTCCAGCAATTCCTGTTCGCTCTCCATCCCTCGTCCGCTGAGGACGTTCTGCTGATGGCCCTGCTCGAATTGCTCGATGGCGTCCTGAAAACGCCGGCGCTCCTGAATGGATTGCAGGAGAATGCCGTTGTGAATGGCGACGGTGGCCTGGCTGGCAAAGAGGGCAAAAATATCGGTTTTGAGGGGCGTGAAGCCGCCCGGCTCAGGGGAGAGCAGGAGCAGCGTGCCGTAAATATACTGGCCGGTGATGAGCGGGTGGCAGTAGATGGAGTGCGCGCCCATTTCGCTGGCCAGGCAACGGCTGGCGGGAAAACGCTCATCCTTGTCGATGTCCTGCGAAACGCGCGGAGCGCGATGCAGAAGGGTCGAGCCGAGAATGGCCTGCTCGCTCAAAATATCTTTACGGGCCAGAATGGCTTGCAGACGCTCAACGTCGAGCTGGCTCTGTGCCTCCAGGTACAGACCCTTGCGCCGACCATCGTAACGCACAATGGCGGCGGCGACGTGCAGGGCGTTGGTGATGCCTGTGACGATGCGTTTGAGGATTCTGGGCAGATCGACTTCGCTGGTCAGCACTTCCGAGACATCTTTGAGTTCGGCGCGCTGGCGGTCCTGGATCTCTACATTGCCTCCGACCTGCGCACCCTCGATGGCCGTGGCCAGCACGCGGGCGACGGCGTGGATCAGGCGGCGCAGGGCGGGATCGGCATAGGCCGCGAGGTCGGTACTGCCCAGTTCGAGATTGCCCAGCATCTTGCCCCCGGCGATCAGGGGAGCGATGAGCACCGCGCGCAACTGGGGATGTCCGCAGAGCGCGTCTCCACACTGCGCGGGCAGACCCGCCACGCCTTCGGCAAATTGTTCGACGAGCAGGGATTCATCAAGAAGCTGGCGATCAAAAGAGGCCGCGTCACGCTCGACCAGGCGCACGGACACTGGCTCTGGCGGCATGAGCGCCATGAGCATGCGCTCAACCATCGAATCGGCCAGGGGGATCTGGTGATAGCGCGCGACCCAGCCGCTGGCCTCTTTCTGGCAGGCGGTCACGCGCACGGCTTCGCGGTCGTGGCGCAGAAGAACAATGCCGAAGACGGCAAACGGCAGGGCTGGCTCCAGTTCGGCGGCCAGATGTGCATAATCAGGTTTGGCTCCGCGCACGCTCGAAATGAGACGCGCGACCCGCTCAAGAATATTCGATTCATCGCTGAGGGATGTCTGTGTTTTCCCGTTCTGTAAATCCAATGGCTACTCTCCACTCAAGCGTTGACACAAACAGCCCGGATTATATACTGCTTGTCCGCATAATCTACTGCTGATATATTGAGACACTCGCCAAAATACAGGCTTACACTATTAACACCAAATAACGCCCTCTGGTAACTCCCATCCTCACCCGTTGCCAGATTGCAACTGCCATTACTCGAAGATACCCGCAAAGTATATCATACTAGCTCAAGTGGTCGTCAACCTTGTGTATTTCTGTATGGAACTCATGATAAATACGTTTTCTATCAAAATTTCATTTTCTGCTCATCTTTTTCGTGTTATACTTACTCTAGGTGGCATATCTCTTATCTGCGTTCTCTGACGGCCAGTCAGAACACGCAGGGCTTTCTTCTATCAAAACGCCTGGTCCGCTTCTTTTTTGTTGTGGTTTTTTGATGAGCATTGCAGGAGGATCTTATGGTTGCAAACACCCACCCACGTGGCTACCTCTCCTGGCACCTGGTCGGGATTTTCGCGCTCCTGGCCCTGACTTTGAGCCTGATCGCCTTTCCTGTCCAGGCCCAGGCTCGCTCACGCACGACAAATTCCTGCCAGCTTGGCAACGGAATCCAGCATGTGATCTACATCCAGTTCGACAATGTGCATTTTACGCGCGACAATCCTAATGTGCCCTCTGACCTGGAGCAGATGCCGAATCTGCTCAATTTCATCGAGAACAATGGAACGATGCTGACGAATCACCATACGCCCCTGATCGCTCATACGGGGACGAACATTTTAACGGCCCTGACGGGCGTGTATGGCGATGAGCATGGCGTACCTGTCAGCAATAGCTTCCGCTATTTCAAGCCTGACGGCACGACTGATCCGGGCGTTTCGTTCGCGTACTGGACCGATCCGATTTACGATCCGAGCACGAGTTCGCCGACGGATACGACGTATAACATGCTGACGGCTCAGGGTAAGAATGCCCCGGCGCCGTGGGTACCTTATACGCGCGCGGGCTGTAATGTGGGGGCTGTGGCGATGGCCAATACGATTCTGGAGAATATCGGCACCGATATCCCGACGGTTTTTGGCGCCAATTCTCCCCAGGCTCAGGAGGTGGCCAGCAATCCCGCCCAGGCGACGGCTGATTTTGTGGGCATCGGCATCCACTGCGCGCAGCAGAGTTCGTTGTGTTCGAGCACTCACGGCGGCGTGGCGGACAGGCTGCCGGATGAGCCGGGCGGCTATGCGAATTATATGGCGCTGATGGGCCATAAGTATGTGCAGCCACAGATCAGTCCGCATGGGCCGCTGACCGATCTCAACGGCAATCTCATTCAGGATAGCCAGGGGCACGTTGGTTTTCCTGGCTTCGATGGGATGAGCGCGGCGGTTTCGCTGTCGTATGTGGCGGCGATGCAGGAACACAATGTTCCTGTCACGTATGCTTACATTTCGGATGCACACGATAACCATACGGGCGCGGTGGCCTATGGTCCAGGGCAGGCTGGCTACGTGGCGGCGCTGAAGTCCTACGATACGGCCTTTGGCAAATTCTTTGCGCGTCTGAACGCCGATGGGATTAATGCTCATAATACGCTTTTTGTCATCACGGCTGACGAGGGCGATCATTTTGTGGGCGGTTCTCCCAGTCCGGCCAACTGCGATGGCGTGACGGTACCCTGCACGTACAGCCAGATTGGTGAGATCAATGCCAATCTGAGCGGTCTGCTGGCGACCGAGGAGGGCATTACGACGCCCTTTACGGTCCACGCGGATTCGGCGCCGACGATCTATCTGACCGGCAATCCGGCGCGTGATGCGGCGGTGACGCGCGCCTTTGACCAGGCTCTCGGCAAGCTGACGGCGACAAATCCGCTGACGGGCAAGACGGACCAGGTTGCCAGTTACCTGGTCGATCCAGTGGAGATGCAGCTTTTGCATATGGTGACTGCCGACCCGGCGCGCACGCCAACCCTGACGATGTTCGCCAATCCTGATTACTTCCTGTTCACCGGAGGCACCAGTTGCACGACGCCCTGCGTGCAGGAGGAGCCGGGCTTTGCCTGGAATCACGGGGATGTGGCGCCTGATATCAATACAACCTGGCTGGGCCTGGTGGGACCGGGGGTGAAGCACCTGGGCGTGGAGCATAGCGTGTGGTCGGATCACACGGATGTGCGCCCGACGATGATGGAACTGCTGAAGCTGCATGATGACTATCAGCACGAGGGCCGCGTGCTCTTTGAGGTGCTCAAGCCCTCGGCGCTGCCTGTGGCGGTTCGCCAGCGCCTGGGTGAGTTGATGGCGCTGGGAACGCTCCTCAAGCAGATCGATGCCCCGGTGGGCGAACTGGGTCTGACTACGCTGGCCATTTCAACCAGGGCGCTGGAAAGCAGTTCACCCCATGACCGGACCTATACCAGCCTGGAAAATGAACTGCTGACCATTACACAGACTCGCAACGCGCTGGCCAGCCAGATTCTCAGTCTGCTGGAAACGGCGGAGTTCGGCGCCACTTCTCACGGCGTCCACGCGAACAGTCAGCCGGCGATCAGTTCGCTGATGGCTCAGGCTCGCTCTTTGCTCAAGCAGGCCGCGACTGCCGCGCAGGCATAACTGACGCGGGCACGATAGAGGAGAGAGAACGGTGGGAGGAGGCGAGTTCTGCTTGCTTCCTCCCACCGCTCTTTTCCCTGCCGCCTATTTATGATAACCGGTCAGTTCGACATATCCCTCGCCCTGGACGGCAGAGGCGTTTTTCTGACCGGGCAGGCTGGCCGAGCCGACGATGCTGACCGCGCCTTCCCAGTAGGTATTGCCGGTGGACTGCGTGGTGACAAGCTCCTGATTCTTGAGTTCAGGCTGCAGGGTCAGGCTGGCGGTGAGTCGCGGATCGCTGACCTCGACCTGCCAGCCGGAGGGATAGGTGATGTCTGTCGTGGGGCTGGTCCAGTGGTCCAGCACGCTGAGCTTCAACGCACTGGCCGGCAATTCCAGGTAATGCCCATCCTCGCCGATGATGCCTACATAGGTTGAAATGGCCTGGCCGCTGGCGTCACGGATGACGTAGAGCATCATTTCCGTGTGATTGTTCAACTGCACACTGTACCAGTCCCACCCACCTCCGCCCAGGGCGAGGAAGTTGCCCCACTGGTGATCCATCCAGGCATCTCCGCTGACCTGCACACGCTGCTGATGATCGAGCAGCGTGCCCGCGACCGCCATACTGGTGCGCGAATAATAGTACGAGAAGCCACCCAGGCCGTAGGTAATCAGGCCATTGCCGTTATGTAAAGTAGGCTCTTTGAGCGCGTTGAGGTCAAGATCGATGCTATAGCCATCCATGCTGGCTATGAGATGATCGTGGCCGTTGAGGGCGCGAATCGACCAGTCGTTGAGGGCGACCTTGACGCCAGCGGTTGAGGTACCGTCAGGCAGGACGGCCTGAGGTTCCATCAGACGCCGCTGATCATAGTGAAATTCGCCGCGCGCGAGGTCGCTGATGGCAAAATGCGCGGCATAAATCGGCGGGTAGTCGCTGCGCAAGATCTGGAAGAAGACCAGTTCAAAGCCATAGTGGTGCTGCTGACCATCGGGCATGAGCGCGTTCAGGTGGCCGGTGTAATACCACCACTCGGTCAGATCCCTGTGCGGAGCTTCGTCCTGGGGAAAACGCACGGGCGGTAAAGCCGGCGTGGCGGTTGGCGCTGCCACCTGCGGCAGTTGCGCCGAGGTGGCGGGCACGCCGGGCACATTACACGAGGCCAGCAGCAGCCCCAGCAGAACCAGCAGCGGAAGCAGCGCCGCCCGAGCGCCGCTCTTCTGCCATAGATGTTTCATCTGCCTCACGCTTCCTCTCTGTTTCATTGTTTTCCTCCCAGCGAAGCATCGAGCGAGGCAGATGGCGAGACCTGCGGCTCATCCGTGTAAACTTCAGAGAGCGCGGGCGGACGGCGCTGCACGCCGACGAAAGGCAGCCACCAGTTCCAGTTACCGAGCAGGCGCATGGTGGCCGGAACCAGCAGACCGCGCACCAGGGTGGCGTCAATGGCAACGGCCAGGGCCATGCCCAGTCCCAGCGCTTTGACCAGGATCATATCGGCGGTGGCGAAACAGGCGCTCACGACGATGACGATGACAGCGGCGCTGGTGATAATGCCGCCGCTGCGCTCCAGTCCCAACGCCACGGCCTGACGATTATCGCCGGTTTGCCAGAAGGCCTCCTGCACGCGTGAGAGCAGGAAGACCTCGTAATCCATCGAGAGGCCAAAGAGGGCGCAGAAAAGCAGAATCGGGCTGGAGGCTTCGACAAAGCCGAGCGGAGTAAAGCCGAGAATCTGGTGCAAAAAGCCGTTCTGAAAGATAATCACCAGGGCGCCGTAGCTGGCCAGAATGGAGAGGGTATTCATCAGAATGGCCTTGAGCGGCAGCACGACCGAGCGGAAGAACAGCGCGAGCACGATATAGGTTACCAGGGCCACGACCAGGATCGCCAGGGGAAAAGCGGTATACATCGAGGTTACGTAGTCGATATTGGCCGCCGAGACGCCTGTGACCAGGACGCTCATGCCATGCCCCGGCGGGGTGTTGCGAATGGTCTGCGCCAGTTCTTGCGAACGCAGATCAAGGGTGTCGTACTTGCTGACTACCTGAATGGCCAGGGTGTTGCCGGCAACGGTCGAGTGAACCAGCGCGCTCAGGTAGGGATCGGTGTTCAGTTCGGGGTGCAGATAGAGCAATTCGTATTGCTCAAGGGTGAAGCGCGGATCAGCGCTGACGATGCTATCCACGCGCGCGACACGCGGATCGGCCTCGATGCGCCGCACATAGTCGTACAGCGCGCGCAGATTATCCTGCGTCATGACGTTGCCCCGCGTCTGCACAGCCAGCACGATAGGCGTGGTTTCCTGAGCGTCGAAGCGGCTGGTCAGCAGATCATATGCCTGGCGTGAGGGGACATCCCTGGGCAAAATAGCCGCGTCGGGCGAGGAGAAGCGCACACCTATGAAGGGCAGACCGAGCGAGATCAGGATGAGCAGAACGGGCACGAAGATGCGCACCGGATAGCGCATGACGAAATGCGAAAGGCGATACCAGAAGCCATGATGTTCGGCCATCGGCTGACGGCGAATCAGCCAGCGCGGCAGGCGCACCGGCAGGGCGTTGATGCGCTCGCCAACGATGCCCATGGCGGCGGGCAGGAGGGTCAGCGCGGCCAGCACAGCCATGAGTACGACCAGTACGCCGCCCAGGCCAACCGAGCTCAGCATGTTGACCGGGAAGAGGATCAGGCCGACCAGGCCGATTGAGACGGTCAGGCCGGAGAATGTGACCGCGCGCCCGGCGGTGGCGACGGTGATGGCGACGGCCTCGGCAACCGGGCGTCCGCGCTTGAGTTCTTCGCGGAAGCGGCTGACCATAAAGAGCGAGTAATCGACGCCCAGGCCCAGACCGAAGAGGGTGGTGATGTTGAGCACAAAAATAGACAACGACATGCTCTGGCCCAGGCCAAAGATCATGGCCAGCGTGACCAGCACCGCCGCGCCGCCGACCAGCGCGGGCAAAATAGCCGCGACGACGGTACGAAAGACCAGCAGAAGCGCGATGATCGCGAAGGGAAAGGCCAGCAGCTCAGCTTTGCGCAGGTCGCGTTCACTGACCGCCTGGATGTCAGCGTAGAAGACGGGGCTGCCGCCGACGTGTTCCTGCAAGTCTGGAACCTTCGTCAGGCGCCGCTCCAGTTCAGGCAGCAGACCGGGAGCAGAGTCGGCATCGGTTTTCAGGGTAATGTTCGCGTAGGCCGCGTGACGGTCCAGGGAGATCTGGCGCGGGTTATCCGTAAAGCTGGTCACGCTCTCCACCTGCGACCAGGAGCGCAGATTCGCCAGGGCACGTTCCGCCTCTTGCGCGAAGCGAGGATCATCGGCGGTATAGGTCTGGCTGGTAAAGATGATCTGCACGACAGTAGATTTAAGGTTGAGTTTCCGGGTCAGAAGATCTAAAGCACGCTGGGATTCCGCGTCCGGGCTGATAAACCCTCCAGATTGTAAAACAGCGCTGGCCCGGGGCGCGAAGGGCAGTGCCAGCGCCATCGCCACCATCCACACACCCACGATCCACCAGCGATAGCGAGCGGCAAACCTGCCGAGACGGTAGAACATACAAATACCTTTCTCTGCTCTTTATGCTAAGGCTCGACTCAGCCGCGAATTTGCGATATGATAGGGGGACTCTCAAGACAGCCTGAGATCCCCTCTTCATAGTTGTAGGGCGATCAGATCAGCCCTGTCAAGAGCACTTGCCTGCTTAGATCAAGCAGAGTTCCTGCCGGAGCCTGGCTCCCTGGCAGATAAACGTCCACACAGGAGTTTTTTTATGGCCAAACAAAAACAGGACAAGAAAGCAGCGGCCAGGTCCGATCACAAGGAGGACGCGTTTAAGATCATTTCGGTCAACCGCCAGGCGTATCACGATTACACGGTTGAGCAGACCTTTGAAGCCGGCATTGCCCTGGTTGGCACCGAGATCAAGTCGATTCGCGATGGCAAGGTCAATCTGCGCGGCTCCTACGCGCTGATTCGCAACGGCGAGGTCTGGCTGGAAAACGCGCATATCGCGGTCTACGATTTCGGCAACCGCTTCAACCACGAGCCGCTGCGCCGCCGCAAACTGCTCCTCCACCGGCGCGAAATCCTGCAACTGGAGCGCAAAGTCGCCACCAGGGGGCTGACGCTCATTCCCTTGAAGCTCTACCTGAAAGGCGGACGGGCCAAAGTCGAGCTGGGGCTGGCACGCGGTAAAAAGCTGTATGACAAACGCGAGGCCATCGCCGAACGGGATGTCAAACGCGAAATGGAGCGCATTGTACGCGGACGCTAGGCGACACGCCGGGCAACGCGCCAGGTGGCGGCGTCCGCGTCATGGATGACTTTTCTTCTACCTGTTGCGCTGGCGTTTGATGTAAAACGTGCCGAGAACCTGAGCGATGGCGCGCTCATCTGTGGACCCGGCTGCGGCATCGAGATTGTAGACGGTGGCTTCGACCACGGCGGTTGAGCCGCCTTCGTGTAAAACCTTGCCTCTGGCCACCAGTTCGCCCGCGCGCACAGGCAGCAAATAATTAATCTTGGCTTCGATGGTGCCAAAGGGCGTGCCGGGCGGAATGAGCGCGGACAGGGCCATGGACATAGCGGTGTCGGCCAGGGTAAAAATAATTCCTCCATGCACAATCTGCTGGGGATGCATCAGGCGCCTGTCCACCTGAATGCGCACCTGGCCGGGTCCATCGGCCACCGGCTCAAAGGTCAGGCCAAGCAGATGCGCGATACCAAAAGTAGAGGGCGATGTGTCGCTAAAGAACGGCGAGAGTGGACGGCCAGCCGATGGAGCTGGCTCGCTCTCGTTCGCAGGCTGATGCTTATCTGTCATACTATAAACCTCGTCGGGCGGAGCGGAGCAAAAAGAGTAACAAATAGAGCCAGGCGTTTTAAGCGCGCTGGCACCTCATGCTTTTACTATATCTTTTTCTCCGCCCGGCTGGCAAGGCTAGTTGAGAGAACTCCCATTCAATTCTTGAATCAGTGGATCAAGGGCGGTGGAGTTGCGCGCAGCTTGAATCGGGCGCCGGCTGACCCTGGCCATACGCACGGCATCTCTCAGACGCGCGACCTCCAGGCCAACACGCTGTAACTCGCTCTCAGCCTGAGAGGCGCGTTGTAAACGGGAGAGCAGGGTATTGAGGCTGTGCGCGACCTGCCAGAGCACGTTTTCGCGAGAAAGGGGAGCGCGCACTTCAAAATTGCCGTTAGCTGCCTGGATCTGCGTCTGGAGAATTTGCTGAATGCCCTTCTCCAACTGAACTTTTTGCTCCGCAACCTCGCGATCCCGCTCGGCAATGGCTCGCTCCAGTTCCGCGACATGCTCGGCACGCTCAATGGCCTGACTGGCTCCCTGCACCCAGAGATAGGTCACGATGGCGACAATGATTTGCAGAACCAGGGGCGTTACCAGCGCTCCATAATAGGCCGACAGCGGACTCAATACCAGATCGCTTGTATGAGGCAGAAAGGTAATGGCAGTCCAGGTAAAAATATTATTGCACAGCATGACGAGGAAGACACTCTTCGGCGGGAGAAGAGAGACAGCCATCAATTCAGTCAGGACGATTAACTCGAAGGTGGTCAATGAACGCGTCGAGATGCCCGACGGCGAGGTAAGCACCACCGTGATAAACGCGGCCTCCACGACGATGACCATGACAATACCAACCAGCAAGACCCTGCCCTGTCGATTGAATACAAACGCCCCGACATTGACGAGCATGGCGAACAAAACAATGAACAGGAAGAGATGATTCGTGCTGCTCAGCGCGGTTGGCAAAAGGGAGAGGCCAAAGCAGAACATGATCAGCAGAATAATGCTGGACAGGCGCCCGGCGCGGACCATTTCACGCTCGCGCGAGGTGGAACTGGTCGATTCCTGCGGGGCGGCCAGGTGGTACCACCATTCCAGCAGATTATTCTGCCCACCGGCCCGTGAGACGGAAGGGGTCGATTTATGGCCGCTGTTCTCCGAGTGTTCATCGTTGAGAGATTGGGATGTCCCAAGGCGCATATGTGTTCTCCTTCTTCGCGCGGGGTCGCATCCACGCGCGACAATCATTGTACCGAAGAGACGGCGCTGGTCGCTTCCTCATTGAAGCTTCCGGGGCATTTGACCTGATCAGACAGTCAAACAGCACAAGCACAGGCACATACGGTCGTTATATGAAAAACTTCACCTCTATTTCCAGGTACGAGCTATAGAAACTGCCCTATCCTAACAAAGCACAGGCTCACTGTCAACGGTTTTTTCAGGGTTTTTCAGGGTTTCTCAGGGTTTCTCAGGGTTTTTTCGTAAGTTCCGTGACTCATCCCTGAAGCCTATCCCCGGATATCTTTGCGCTTCAGGAAAATGCCGACGGCCAGCATGAGCGCGAGGGTCAGCAAGCCGAGGGCGATCCAGCAGAGCATCAGGCGCCGGGTGGCGTCGTCGTGGCTGTAGATCGAGTAGAGCGTGCCGTGATAGGTCGGATCGTCGTTAAAGAGCGCGTCTTTGCCCAGGGTGTCGCTGTGCAGACCAATGGAGGTGCCCAGCGCGGCCATGGCCCAGCGCGTGGGGAAGAGCGTAGCTATCCATTGAATGTACAGGTGCTGGAGCGGGATGAGCGTGCCTGAGAAGATGACCTGCGGTATCAGGACTATCGGCACCATGCTGATGGCGCGGTCGTTGCTGCTGGCGACCGACGAGATGACCAGGCCGATCATCAGTCCGGTCAGCGAACTCAGGCAAAGGGTGATATAGACCTCCAGGAAGGGCGGCAAAATGATTCCCTGGCGCAGCGGCTCGCCCATCTCTACAATCCCGACCAGGATGAGGCTCTGGAGCAGGCATAGAAGGCCCAGCACGCCGATTTTTGAAAACATGTACGGCAAAATGCCCAGGTTGACTGTGCGCTCACGCCGGTAGATGGCAGCCTCTTTGACAATTTCACGCGAGCCGTTGATACAGCCAAAGAGGACGGTGGCAAAGGCCATGACGAAGAGCAGGGTTTGCGCATGCGAGTCCTGGCCCGGCAGCAAAAAGCTCTGGAGCGCCTGCTCCAATCCGCCCTGGCTGCTGACAAAGCTCTGACCCTGGGACGTGCTCTGCAAAAAGCTGAGCGCGTTCTGACAGGCGGTGATCTTCTGCCCCTGTTGCGCCTGCGGCAGGTTCAGAGAAAGACCGCTGCTGACAACGAGCTGAGTGCGGCATTGCGCCAGTTGATTGGCATTAAAAAGATTGGTGCCGATCTCAGAGCGCACCAGCAATATCAGGACGATGGCGATTAAAGGCGCCTGGAGCAGGAGGATCATGAGGTTGCCAACGTCGTTTTTCAGCAGTTCGACGTAACGCTGCGAGAGCAGGAAAAACTGCGACCAGCCGCGCCCGCGTCTGAGCGCCTGGCGATTTTTCTCTACCGTCGCGTGGCTCGATTTGCCGGACTGCTGGCGCGCCAGTTGCCGCTGTCCCTCGCACAACGGCATGGCAACATAGCGCTGATAGTCCGCCGATTCTTTGAAACGCGCTTCAGCCTGCGCCGGAATATCTGGCTGCTCTCTGGTGGGTTCCAGGGAGCTGTAAATTTCGGCGAAATCGGTCTTCTCAAAGTAGACCCTGGCCCCGTTGGGCGGACCAAAATAGGCCATGCGTCCGCCTGCCGCCAGAAAGCAGACGTAATCGCAGGAGTTGATATTGTTGGTGGCGTGCGTGACCAGTACAATGGTGTGTCCCTTGTCAGCCAGGCGGCGCAACAGCGACATCATTTTACGATCCAGACCTGGATCAAGGCCCGAAGTCGGTTCATCCAGGAAAAAGATGCTGGGATTGGCCAGCAGTTCAAGGGCAATCGAGACGCGTTTGCGCTGGCCGCCGGAGAGTTTGCTGACCAGCAAAGCGCGACGCTCGGTCATCTCCACGTCCTCCAGCACTTCGTCAATGCGCCATTGAATCTGCTCACGTGTGAAATCGCCCGGCAGGCGCAGACGCGCGGCATAATAGAGCGCGTGCTCCACGGTCAGGTCGCGATGCACAATATCATCCTGCGGCACATAGCCCAGTTGCGTATTAAAGGCCGCCAGGTTGTGATAATAATCCTCTCCATTGTAGAGCACCGTCCCCTCCTGCGCGGGCCGCAGACCGTTCAGCGCGTCCATCAGGGTCGATTTCCCGGCCCCGGAGCCGCCAACCAGGGCGACAAACGAGCGCGGGGGAATGGCCAGCGAAATATCGTTGAGCAGCACCACCTTGTTATTGCCGGACTTCTTCAGGTGGTGCGCATCGATGCGAATATGGCTGCTTTCGTCAAACTGCTTGAGTTCGGTGCCGGTATAGACGAGCAGATACGGGCCAATGCGAATCTCGTCCCCGGTACGTAACAACTGGCCGCTGGTGCGCTGACCGTTGACAAAGATGTGATTGGTGCTGTTGGTGTCGCTGATGCGATAGCCCGCATCAACCTTCTCGACAATGGCATGGCGCCCGGAAACCTGGGGATGGTTGAGCACAACCATATTCTCAGGATGGCGCCCGATGGTCAGCGCCCCGTCGGTCAGGAGAACAGGCGGCAGCGCGGGTACGCTGGCCTCGACAGGCGAACCAGAGCCATCCGCGTAGTTCAGCGAGATCAGCGTGCCATGCTCATCGCCCACGCGAAAGGTATCCCCGTTCACCAGGGTCTTGCGAAAGGACTGGTTGCCCCGAATACGCTGGCCCTGGTACCACAGCCCATTTAAGGTCTGCCCACCGCGAGCGCGCGGACTCGGATGGATCAGCACCAGGTCATCCCCCTCGCGCACAATCTGCGCGTGCCAGGCGGAAATTGTCGGCTCCTCAATCACAATATCGTTCTGAGGATCGCGCCCGATATTCATCACCTGCTTATTCAGCAGATGCGCCCGCGTCTCACTGTGGACATTGGCGCTGACCGTCAGACTCGGCATAGCCTCGGAAACGGGCGCAAGCATCGTCCCGGTCGGCGAAGTCGCCGCCCCGACCCTGGCACCATGTCCCGGCAAAGCAGAAGCCGGAAGAACCGGCGTCAGCGCCGCGCGACCCGGCTCAGGAGCAGACTCGCCATCCTCAGATGTCTCCGGCACAGAGAAGACGAGACTGATGTCACTCCCCAGGTGAATCACGCTCTTATGCCGGAGAATGCCCTGCTCCATTCGCCTCTGGTCAACAGCCACATAGCTGCTATGCGAAAGATTTTCAATCTGCCACCGCCCCCGCTGCCAGCGCACAGCTGCATGCTTGCGCGAAATCCTGGGATCTGCGATGACAATATCATTGTGTGAGTCCCGGCCAATAGTAACGACAGGCGAATTCAGTGGAAGCTTCTGCCCTGCCAGCGGACCATTCAGAAACGTAACCAGAGCCTCACCGGCGCCGTGTTGTTCTATTTCCATACACCTATCCTTCTACCTCACATACTGCTCAAGCAGCATGCCATAACCAGAAAAGGCCTTTCATGATGATGTGATAAACATATATAATCTATCTCATCATAATTTAGAGTGTCCAGGGCAATTATTTATCAATGATGAGTCAACGCGGATACCTCCCAGGAAAATCACTCCCCTTACGAATGGGCCATCTCTCATGTTCGTGTCGATCTGCCCCGTTTAGTCCAGGAAATGAGCGAAAAGCCGTTCTGGCATGCGTTGAAAGCGCATGCCAGAACGGCTTTTCGCTCATTTCCTGGACTAAACAGAGATAGTTTATTTACTAGAAAAAGCTCACTCCTGCTTCGAGAATCTCTTTGAGTGTCTGGAGATCATATTCCAGCTGGCGCGTGACCGCGCTGGTGATGATTGAATGTTCTGGCTCCTGTCCGTTGCCCATCACCTGCATGACCGCTTCCTCGGAAAGAATGGTTCCTCCGTTTTCGCGCGCCTCAAGCTGATAATGGAACAGACTTGAGGGGCTGCCAGCGATACTTTTGAGGGCCAGGCAGTGACCAGGGCTGTACTCGACGACCTCAAAGACCACATTGATCCATTTGCCCAGAAAACGAAAGGTGCCGCTTATGACGGTGCCGGCCCCCATGGGATCGGGCGTGACCTTTCTCATGGCAATGGTCGTGCTCGCCCAATCCACCATGTTTTCCAGGCGACAGAGATAGTCAAAGATGTCTTGCGCCGGCAGGTTGATAAAAACGCCCCTCTGAACTTTTATTTCAACCAAGCCATTCCTCCTCTATGTCACAGATGATAATTGGTGCGCCCCTGATGCGCTCGCAGACCTTTAATACACATAGCATTCAGCTGCTTGCCAGGGCGCGGCAACTCTGGTAATCGTCTCGACCTCAATCGAGGTGAGCAACTCTTTGAGCATACGATAGGTCTTTTTCTGCATTTCGCTGCGCATGTTCTCCTGAGTACGCGGGAAAAGCACGAACTGCTGGCAGGGACAGTGTACACGGATCTGCACAAGATACCTGCTGCGCCTGGTCTGGGGACCGGGCGCGCGCTGCAAGGTGACATCTTCGACCACCCCTCCATCAAATAATTTGAGCAAGACGTGCCCCATAACGTCCTCAATAGCCAGTTCTGTCTTTTCCACGTCGTCAGGTAATACTTCTGCCAAACCACTCTGAAATTGTACTTGAATATCAAAAACACACATAAGCCTTTTTCCTTCCTCGAACATCACCAGAACACACCCCAAATTGCGCGAGGCGAGTGTAAGAGGCGCTAATGACCGTGAATGACCTTCCCCCGTTATTCCGCTTCGCAAAATATTTCCCTGTGTCCTGGCAAATTTCCCCTCTGGCTTGAGAATATCGATACCATTGATTATAATCTGAGAGAGTTCTGCTATTCTCTACCTTTGGGAACGCGGAGTCCACGCGAAGTCTACGCAAAAACACAGCATTTCTCTTTGCTGCTCGAAGGGGCCGTTGCATGATCGTTGAGGTTTTTGGGAAGAAGATACAGGCATACTTGCGTACCAGTGGATATAACCAGAAACAGCTAGCTGCTGCTCTGGGCATGCATCACAAGGTACTCAGTCGCAAGCTACATGGTTCGGAAAATTCGTATTTCAGTCACCGCGAAATTCATGATTTGTTACTGACGCTGATCGATTGGCAGGCGCTGACCAGGAGTGAGGATGTGCTGGAGCTGCTGAGCGAGGCCGAGATCGACTCTTCGGCGATTTTCCGCGCCGCTGAATGGCAGGAACCGCCGCTGAACGCCCTGATGCACAGGGAAGCGCCGCGCGCCGCACCGATCAGTCAGCCGGCTCCTCAGCACAATCTCCCGGCTCCTCCTACGCGCCTGATCGGTCGCTCGTGGGCGGTGGACCGGCTGCGGCAATTGCTGGGACGAGAGGAGAATCGCCTGGTGACGTTGATCGGTCCCGGTGGCAGCGGCAAAACGCGCCTGGCGCTCCAGGTGGCGATGGAACTACTGGAGACATTTGAAAACCGGATCTGGTTCATCTCTTTTGTCGGGGTCAGCGATCCGGCTATGGTGCCGGTGACGATCACGCAGGTGCTGGGCCTCAAATCGACCCCGGAGCAGAGTTCGCTTCAGAGCCTTGTGACCTATCTGCGCCAGCGTCGGGCGCTGCTGGTGCTGGATAACTTCGAGCACCTGGGAGAAGCCAGCGATACCCTGGCCGAGCTGCTGGCAGCGGTCCCTGAACTCAAAATACTGCTGACCAGCCGTGTTGTGCTTCATCTCCCTGGAGAACACGAGTTCCGCGTTCCACCGCTGGATCTGCCCGACCTGACAGGTTCGCCTTACCCGGAGAGTGCTGACCTCGCGGCCTATAGCGCGATCCAGCTTTTTGTTGAGCGCGCGCGGGCGATTCTCCCCGATTTCGCCCTGACCAGTGAAAATGGGATGCTGATCGCGCAGATTTGCGCCAGCGTGGATGGTCTGCCGCTGGCCCTGGAGCTGGCCGCCGCGCGCATCAGGGTGCTGCCGCTGGACCAACTGCTGGAGCGCATTTCTCAGGCTCGCCTGCCGCTGCTGGCGCGCGTGGGCAGAGCGCCCGGCAGGCATGTGGACAATCGCCACCTGACCCTGAGCGCGACTATTAAATGGAGCTACGATCTGCTGAACCCGGAGGAGCAGGTCTGGTTCCGGCGCCTGAGTGTCCTGCGTGGCAACTGGTCGCTGGAAAGTGCCGAGGCGATGATCCGCGAAATCTCCGCCTCCGATCAGCAGACGAGCGGCACGACCTTACCCCTGGATCTGCTGACTCGCCTGGTCAATCACAGTCTGCTGGTTCCGGTGGAGAGCGCCAGCAAACGGGCACGTTTTACCATGTTGAGCACGCTACGGGAGTATGCGCTGGAAGTGCTGGAGGCACACGGCGAACGCGCGCGCATTCACGACTGGCACGCCGGCTATTTTATGCGCGAGGCGGAAAGCGGCGAACTGGCGCTGCGCGGTCCGAGTCAATTGACCTGGCTGGCCCGCTTGAGCGACGAGCGCGACAATCTGCGCGCCGCCCTGGAGTGGTCCCTGAGCCAGGCCGGAGATGGTCAGCTCATGTACACCATACCGCCGCCCGGTCCGCGCCGGGAGGTTGCCAGTTGTCGCACCCTCTCCCGGCACACTCCGGTTGAGGCGGGCATCTCAGCAGTTGAGGTCAGTCTGCGCCTGGCGACGGCGCTGCGAGCGTACTGGGAGTGGCAGGGCGAGCTGACCGAGGCCCGCCACTGGCTGAATGCCGCGCTGGCTCTGCCGCTTGACGCGGCAGCCGGACCATCCCTGCGGGCCGCGCGTGCCAGAGCCTTGAGTGAAAGCGCGCGTCTGATGGTGTTGCAGAACGACCAGGAGCAGGCACTGGCCCAGGCCCAGGCCAGTATCCGCCTCTGGCATGAACTGGACGATCCTCCCGGTCTGGCCACCGCGCTGTTTCATCGTGCCTGGGCGCTACACGGCAAAGGCGAATATGACGAGGCCGCCCGCACCTACCACGAAGCCCTGGATCTGCTCTCACCGGATCAGGATACCTGGCTCTATGCCGAAATCATTCTCTGCCTGGCCGACACCTGCGGCTTTACCTCTAACTTCGAGCAGGCCCGCCACTACTACGCACGCAGCCGCGAACTCTTCGAGCGAGTTGGCGACACCAGCGCCATCGCCGATGCCTGGAAAGACCAGGGCAGCATTCTGATCATCGCCGGCGAACTGGAAGAGGCCATCACCTGCCTGCTGATCTGCATTCGCCTCTGTCGCCAGCTGGATCACAAACAATTCATCGCCACCGCGCTACACTCGCTCAGCTTTGCCTTCGGACTGCGCGAAGTGCCTGATGGCGAAACCGCCAGCCTCAATTCGGCCCGCGTGCAGGGGGCCGCCGAAAATCTGATGGCCGCCATCGGCCTGACCCCCTGGACCAATACCACACCCCTCATCCAATACGTCCGCGAACATATCCGCTCGCGCGTTGGCTTGCAACGCTGGCAGGAGGCCTTCGACGCCGGCTATGCACTCACCTTCGATGAAGCGCTCGCCCTGGTCTTCGATCTGGGGCAACTCTAGCCTCCCCGCGCTCAAAAGTACAGCATAGCATGTCATCTATCTATATCCCAAAACGATGCCCTTGCCGCGATGTTCTGGCCGGGGACTGGCTTCGGGTTGAAATTCAAGGCCCATCGCGGCCACATCAGCCACGCTGACCGCTTCATAATCCCAATCATTCTCGCTATAGTAGAAGCGCGTATCCGGTTCTATCATGAGATAGTGATAAGCACTGCCGCGCCTGTTCTCGGCAAGCTGCGTCAGAGGATCAAGCTCGAAAACATAGCGCGCCCAGAAGATCGAGCAGGGCCACTCATCCGGCGGAGTCTCCTTCGTTATCCATGTGCCCGGATACCCCCGGAAAGCAAACAGATCCTCTTCACGTGTCACGTTGATCTGGCAGGTCTCCAATGCGCGCACTGGCACATCCTTATAAGGATGCCATTCCACCAGATCAAAGAAACGGACCCGAATCGTCCGCTGATCCACGGGAAACAACTCATAGCAGCCATGCACCCTGGAGAGCAACGAATGCCCGGCTGCATCGAGCATGTCCACCTCACCCTCCGGCAAAAAATCTATGCGGTGAATGTAATCAGACAGACGCGGATTGGCCCTGAGCGTTCCACTCAAGGTAAAAGCTAATTCGATCCCGGCTTGCACGTTTCTTTAATCCTTCTATTCTGCATTCACAATTTTTTGTGGGCATCTTCTGTTCTACTGCTTCAGCTGGATCGGCCCTTTGATACTTTTCCTATTGCCCGATACGTTTCACACGTAAATCCTGCAAAGTAATACCCAAATCTGTAACATCTGGTGCCTTACTATAAGAGGTTTCTAGCAGTTTCCCATACAACTTCTCTATACGATCTATGTTCCTGGCTACTCTCAATTCTCTGCTATCCTCTACAGCACTTTGCAGCAGGCTAACAGCTTGCCTATAATCCGGTTTCTTTTGTTCAATATAGCACTCTGCCCTTAAAATATCCAGGTATACCAGATGCCTTCTATTTTCCGAAGTAATATATCTCTCAGCATCATCTATGAGTTCCAATGCTTTCGCTGGTCTACCAAAAGCAACGAGCGTATAAGCCTTATCAAGCAGGTAGTCATCTTTCCCAAACGAGATATTTCTTATTTCACTTTTCGCGTCCGTATATTTCTCAGCTTCATCAAATGTATTCTGTACAAGCGTCATTCCTGACATGCTCGTATCATCTGCGCGTATACAAGCGTTTTTTGAGAAAATGATGCCCTTTGTCTGTGGTGATGCACCTTTAGCATACATCAATGCACCATCTATGTCCATTTTAGCCAGACCTGATCTCTTTTGTCTGAAATGAAAAATAGCCGAATGGCATAAGCTCGCAGCCTGTAAGTCTCTATTGTCCAGATAAGTTGCAATTTCTCTTGCATTGTCTATATGCTCAAATGTTTTACCCCAATCATGTAAATCAGAGCTATATATTTTTGCACAGAGCACTTCATAATCCCAGAGGACTCGCAATAATGAGCTTTTATCTTCGGTATATACGTTTTTAATATCGCCTTCTATCCGTCTAGCCCACTTCTCAATATCATACACACCCGCATAAGATAGCCCTGCCGCATACATCTTTTTGTAGACGCTAAATGTGTTCTGGTAGACTTTTATCGTATCTCTACCTATTTTCGTTCTTTTCGGGTGCGTGTGATCGGGTAAGGTAGTTTCTGTGCCTGTCACAATGTCAACAATAAGGTCTAATGAACCTAATCCCAGCAAGACAGGGGGTATCTTCAAAATAGTCGCCAGCGTTCTACGCCGCTCAATTGAGTCTAGTCCCTTGTTCTGATTTTCCATGAGATTAACCATGATTTCTGTGATACCGAGCCTTTGAGCTAGCTCTACCTGTGTCCAGTGCCTGACTTTTCCATCTCTATCGAGATATTTCATCTGCTCTCGATAGTATTTTACAACCTTCCCAGGGAGAGGATAGCCATCATCCCCTAACTCAAATTGCGGTAAACCAGCCTGTAATAATAATTCAAGCGCCTTAGCCTTTTCCATTGCAACCCCCAATTTTGCAGTACTTTATCTACTCAATTGGAGTATAAGGTTGCCTGCCAGATATAGCAAGGCTGGAAGTTAAAACCAGATTTTAAGTGCTGTTGCTAAAGTTAAAGGATGCCTGTACCAATCTCATGTACC
>DASZXF010000345.1:0-1660 GCA_035546055.1 Ktedonobacteraceae bacterium | reverse complement strand
TTGCCAGCTGCCATGGCTACATTTCCCTTCCCTTCCCGGCGCAAACGAGCACGTTCACTCAGCAAAAATGCATATAAATCCTCTATACGGATGCCAAGATTGTCAGGATGCAGTTCTGCGAGAAGTCTGCGTACATAGTTTTCCATATCGTGAGTTGCATCATGGTGATGCTTCACAAGCTGATTAAAACCCATCAAGAAACCAGGGCCAGTTGCTCCCCAATCGTCTCCACCCTTCTTACGTAACGTTGCTTCTATCTCATCACGGAATGCCGTCAGGCCTGTTTCGCCAGCAATGAAATGTTGTGTAATAACGCGCAATTGATTGACGTTAGCGGAGCGACGCTGGATGCGGCTTTGCGCTGCCTGTTGCGCAGCCGCATCGGCAAAGTACATCTGTAAAAGGGTCCGAATATCCACCTTGCTGATTCCTTCCTTTCTACCTGTGTTCTCTATCCAATCACTTCCTCAAAAAAAGCCAGTTTGCCTGTTTCCACGGTGCCGATCAGCACCGAGCGGTCCAGGTATTTGTTGCCGCGTTCGCAGGAAGTTTCGGGGGCGAAGAGGCAGGCGTGGCAACTGGCGCCGTGGAGGGTGTGGTCGTTAAAGGAAAGGTGCTCGGCGCAGAGGGGATCGGAGGCGCAGTATTGCATGGCTTCGAGGGCGCCGGCGATGTGATAGCCGAGTTCGTGGCCAAGGCTGACGAGGCCGCCGAGCGTGCCTTCGCTGTCGGAGGCGGCGGTGTAGAGCAGGATGCCGGCCATGGGGCCGCCCGCTTTGTTTGGACCCTGGGCATAGATGCGCTCGCGCAGGCTGGCGGCGGCATAGCCGCATTCAAGCGAGAGCTGGCGCATGAGGGCGTGGGCAAAAGTATGCAGGAGCACATAGCGCAGTTCGGGATAGTTGGCCTCTGGATCATCCAGGTGGCGGGCGGCGCGCCAGTCTTTGTGCGCCTCGAAGAAGCGCTGGTTATGGGCCTGGAGTTCGGGCCGGGCCAGCCAGTTCTGGATGGCCTGCTCGCGGAACTGGATGAAAAGACCCTCTCCGCGTACTTCGGAGGCGGGAATCCATTCGGGCCGCTTGCGGGCCAGGGGCATGATGTGCTCCTGGGGGAGCTTTTCCTCTTCGGTGTAGTCGCTGAGCGATTCGATACGGGTAAAGCCGGTTAGCGCCTGCACTTCTCGCAGGCGTTCGACGAGCACGACCTGCTCGATGGCGTGATCGTATTCGGGCGGGATTTCGGCGGCGCTGATCTGGAAGTCGGGACTGGCCGGCGCGTTCTGAGGACGGATGAGCACCTGCCATTCGGGCAGCTTGAGTTCGCCCGGCTTGACGACGGCGCTGGCATCTCCGCTCCGCTGCTCCTGGATCTTTTGCCAGATATCCTCATCGCTGTACTCGGCAAAGACCTGTCTGACCTTTGGGACAAACTTGCGCGCTGCTTTGACATCGGCGGCGCTTTCAGCTTCGCGCAGGTTTTCCCAGTGCAGCTGGACGAGTTGTCCCAGTTGATCGGTGGCTACGGGCAGGGAGAGCAGGCTGTAGGCCAGGGGAAACCATGTGTTGGAGGCCGAGAGCAGCGTGGTGCGCGCCTGGCCGGCGGGACATGACTGGCGGGGAGCGCCGCGCAGGTGAGGACTGCGACCGGTGCAGGTGGGACG
>DASZXF010000344.1:0-9566 GCA_035546055.1 Ktedonobacteraceae bacterium | reverse complement strand
CAGGTGCTTGAGGAGGAGACGATTGACAATCTCCTGAAGCGCTACATTATGCGCGCGACCAGCGAAGTCGCGCGTCCCTGGGTGGTTTCGGCCTTTAGCGATAACGCCGGGGTGATTACCTTTACCGAGAAGCAGGATGTGGCTTTTAAGGTGGAGACGCACAACCATCCCTCGGCCATTGAGCCGTTTGGAGGCGCGAATACAGGCGTAGGCGGGGTAATTCGCGATGTGCTGGGCGTGTCGGCGCAGCCAATTGCCTGTACTGATGTGCTCTGTTTCGGTCCGCCGGAGACTGATGTGGAGAGCTTGCCCGCCGGTATTCTGGCGCCTCGCCGCGTGGCGGCTGGTGTGGTGAGCGGTGTGCGCGATTATGGCAATAAGATGGGCATTCCGACGGTCAACGGCGCGGTGCTCTACCATCCTGGCTACATTTATAATCCGCTGGTTTTCTGTGGCTGCCTGGGTCTGCTGCCTCATGGCAGTCATCCACGCGAGGCTCGTCCCGGCGACCTGGTGGTGGCGCTCGGCGGACGCACCGGGCGCGATGGTATCCACGGCGCGACCTTCTCATCCGGCGAGATGAGCAGCGAAATCAACGCGCAGGCGGGTACGGCGGTGCAGATCGGCGCGCCGATTACGGAGAAGAAGGTCAGCGATGTGATTTTGCAGGCGCGCGACCTCAAGCTCTATACGGCCATTACTGACTGCGGCGCGGGCGGCTTCTCCTCGGCGGTTGGCGAGATGGGCGAGGCGACCGGCGTTGAGGTTGAACTGGCCCGGGCGCCGCTGAAGTATCAGGGCTTGAAGCCGTGGGAGATCTGGCTGTCGGAGGCGCAGGAGCGCATGGTGCTGGCGGTGCCGCCCGAGAAGCTGGATCAGTTGCTCGAAATTTGTGAAATTGAAGAGGTTGAGGCCAGCATTATTGGCCGCTTTACCGGGGACCGGCGCCTGACTGTGCGCTATCACGGCGAGGTGGTGGCCGACCTGGCTATGGACTTCCTGCACGATGGGCGTCCGAATCGCACCCTTGATGCTATCTGGCGTCCGCTGGAGCGCGAGGAGGTGGAGGCGTATCTGCGGCAGATGGGGGCGACAACTCCCGCGCCGGCGCAACATGCCGGGGATGCCAACCAGGCCTTGCTGGCCCTGCTGGCCCATCCGACGATTGCCTCTAAAGAAGAGATTGTGCGCCGCTACGATCACGAGGTCATGGGGGCGACGGTGCTGAAGCCGCTGGTGGGCAGCGCTGGCAATGGACCGGGGGACGCGGCGGTGCTGCGGCCTCTGCTGGAAGATGAGCCGGTGCGCGCGGGCATTGTCCTCTCCAACGGCGTGAACCCGCTTTACAGCCTGATCGATCCCTATCACATGGCGCTCTGCGCGGTGGATGAGGCGCTGCGCAATCTGACGGCGGTGGGAGGCGATATCGACAAGGCGGCGATTCTGGATAATTTCTGCTGGGGCAATCCCGCCGACCCGGCGCAGATGGGTTCGCTGGTGCGCGCGGTCAAAGGCTGCTATGACGCGGCGGTGGGCTTCGGCACGCCGTTTGTCTCCGGCAAGGATAGCCTGAACAATGAGTATCGCGCGCATGGTCAACGTCTGCCGGTCATTCCCACGCTGCTGATTTCGGCTTTCGGTACCATTGAGGATGCGGCGCAGACGGTTGATATGGCTCTCAAGGCGCCCGGCAACCTGCTCTACCAGCTTGGCGCGACCCATGACGAACTGGCTGGCTCGCATTATGCTCTGCAACTGGAGCGCGCGACCTTCGAGACTCGTTTCCCATATACCGGCGTGCCGAAGGTCAATCTTGCTCAGGCGCGCACGACCATGCAGGCGCTTGGCGCGGCCATTCGCGGCGGATTGGTGCGGGCCTGTCACGATCTTTCGGAAGGTGGTCTGGCGGTGGCTGCCGCTGAGATGGTTCTGGCCAGCGGCCTCGGCCTGACCCTTGATCTGCTCAGCACGCCGCACGATTTGCAGGAGAATGAGGCGCTGGCGTCAACGCTGCTGTTCAGCGAGTCGCCTTCGCGCTTCCTGGTGGAAGTGGCCCCTGCTCAGCAGGCGGCCTTCGAGGCCTTTTTGCGTGAGTACCAGGTACCCTTTTTCGCGCGAGTAGGTCAGGTGGACGCTGACCCGCGCCTGCAACTGCGTTTGGGCGAACAAACGCTGGTGGAGGTGTCCGTGGACGCGTTACAGACAGCCTGGAAAGGAGAACAAGCATGAGCACAGCCCGCGCCTTAATTTTGCGCGCTCCAGGCATTAACCGCGACCACGACCTGGCGCATGCCTGCCGCCTGGCCGGTTTCGAGGCCGACCTGCTGCACATCAATCAACTGATCAAACGCCCGCAGCGTCTGCTGGAGTATCATCTGCTGGGCATCCCCGGCGGCTTCTCTTATGGAGATGACCTGGGAGCTGGCACGCTGCTGGCAAAAAATATTACCGTGCATCTATCCAGGGAGATTCAGCAGTTTATCGACGAGGGACGGCTGGTACTGGGCATCTGCAATGGCTTCCAGACGCTGGTGAGGGCCGGTCTGCTGCCCGGCGTGCTGGGTGAGAGCGAGAACGCCCCGGCGGCCACGCTGACTGATAACGCACTGAAACAGTTCGAGTGTCGCTGGGTGCATGTCGCTCCTCAGCCGGGGCCGTGTGTCTTTACACGCGGCATCAGCGGCTCCATTGAAATGCCGGTTGCGCATGGCGAGGGGCAGTTTGTCCTGGCCAATCAGCATGAGCTGACGCGTTTGCAAGCAAGCGGGCAGGCAGCATTAGTGTATACTATAAATGCGCGGTCGGCTTCACCCTTGTCACCCTCGCCCACCGCGTCCTCCTTGTCAACGCAGGAAGTGCCATATCCGGCCAATCCCAACGGCTCGCCCGGCAATCTCGCGGGCGTGTGCAATGCCAGGGGGACGGTCTTTGGTTTGATGCCGCATCCTGAAAACTTCGTGCATGCCATCCAGCACCCACAGCGCCGCGACGGTACGAGTGGTCCCGGCGATGGTCTGCTGCTGTTCAAAAATGCCTATGCCTATGTGCAGGAACAGTTTCTCACGTCCGTGTCCTACGCCAGTAGCGGAGTAGATATCGCGGCGGCTGACGATACACTGGCGCAGATCAAAGATGCTGTGCGCGCCACGCATGGACCTGAAGTGCAGGCCGGCATGGGCGCCTTCGCGGGCGTTTTTCTGGCCAGCGCGCTGCAAACCATGCGTAAACCCGCCCTGGTGGCCTCGACCGATGGCGTGGGCACGAAAACGCTGCTGGCCTCGCAGGTCGGGCGCTTCGAGACTATCGGCTATGATATTGTCAATCATTCGCTCAACGACCTGCTGACCCAGAAGGCCACGCCGCTGTTCTTTCTGGATTATGTCGCGACCGGCAAGCTGGCTCCGGCACAGATCGCGGAAGTGGTCAGGGGAGTCGCGGCTGCCTGTAAAGAGAGCGGCTGCGCGCTGCTTGGTGGTGAAACCGCTGAGATGCCCGGCGTCTACCACGATCACGCCTTCGACCTGGCCGGAACCATCGTCGGCGCGGTTGACCTGGCGGAAGGCTGGCAGAACGGAGCGAGTATTCAGCCAGGCGATGTCCTGCTGGGTCTGCCTTCCAACGGTCTGCACACCAATGGCTACTCGCTGGCCCGCCGCGTCTTCGCCGCTTATCCGCTGGAGACAGTCTTTGCCGAACTCGGCGAGCCGCTGGCGGACGCGCTGCTGCGGCCCCATCGCTCGTATCTGCGCGAACTGCGCGGTCTGCACGAGCAGGTCAACATCAAAGGGATGGCGCATATTACCGGCGGCGGCTTCGCGGGCAATATCTCGCGCATCCTGCCGCCTGGAACCGAGGCCAGGATCGATATTCACGCCTGGCAGGTTCCGCCCCTCTTCCAGTTGATCGCCCGCCTGGGCCGTATCGCTAGCGAAGAGATGTATCGAACCTTTAACATGGGCGTCGGCATGGTGCTGGTAGTAGCGCCGGACATGGCCGAAAAGGCCCGTTGCGTTCTGCCAGAACTGCTCACCGTGGGCCACATCGCGGAGGGCAGCGGCGTTCATTTAAACCATACCCCAAGGAGTTAATCCCAATGACAGCTCAGCTTACTTTTGGCCCGCTGCTGGCGGAGGGCAAGACCAAGCAAATCTACGCGCACCCCACAAACGAGGCGCTGGCCTATATGGTGAACAAAGATCAGATCACCGCCGGCGACGGCGAGCGGCGCAACGAACTGGTCGGCAAATCGCGCTGGAGCACGATCACCATGGCCAACATTTACCGCCTGCTCAACTCGTCCGGCCTGGCCACCCACCTGGTTGACCAGATCGATGACGTGACTGTACTGATCCGGCGCTGCACCATGCTGCCCATCGAGCAGGTCATGCGGCGCATCGCCACCGGCTCTTATCTCAAACGCACCCCTGGCGCGCAAGAGGGCGACCGTTTTGAGCCAGTGCTGGTTGAAACCTTCCTCAAGGACGACGCCAACCACGATCCTCAGATCTGGGAAAAAGACATCATCGAGCGCGGACTGGCCAGCAAAGAAGAGATCGACTGGATGGCCGCCGAGGGACGCCGCGTCTTCGAGGTGCTCGAACGCGCCTGGGCGGGTCTGGATGTCACCCTGGTTGACCTGAAAATCGAATTTGGCCGCGACGTGCTGGGTCAACTGATGGTCGCCGATGTGATCGATAACGATAGCTGGCGCATCTGGCCCGGTGGCGACAAGAATCGCATGCTGGACAAGCAGATTTATCGCAACCTGACCAGTGTCACCGAGCAGGACTTGCAGGCTCTTGGCGACCGCTACGCGCTGGTGGCCGACCTGACGGGCAAGTTACAGATCAGCTAGCCCATTTCCCGTAAAGGAGCAAACATGGAGCGACTACACGACGCCTGTGGAGTAGTTGGAATCTACACCGGAGCCGCTGTGCGGCCCAACGAGCAGATCGATGTACGGCGCTATCTCACGCTGGCTCTGACCGCTCTGCAACATCGCGGGCAGGAAAGCGCGGGCATGGCGGTTTACGACGAGCAGGGTCAGATCGCCAGTCGGATCGAAATGGGCAAGGTGCGTGAAGTATTCTCGGATTCGGGCATGGGTTTGCCCGACACGCATTGCGGCATCGGCCACGTGCGCTACTCTACCACCGGTTCAAGCTGCGTGGAAAACGCCGGTCCGTTCGTCGTCGGCGGTTCGCCCGAATCAATCGCCGTTGCCCACAACGGCGATCTCGTCAACGGCAAAGAACTGCGCGGACTCTTCCCGGAGAACATCCTGCAATCGACCACGGACAGCGAAGCGATAGCGCTCCTTCTGCTCCACGCGGAAGGCGCGACCCTGCGCGAGCGTATGCTGGAGGCTTTTCCCCGCCTGCGCGGCTCCTATAGCCTGGTGATTCTGGCCGAAGGCAAGCTCTACGCTATGCGCGATCCCTGGGGTATGCGCCCCCTGAGTCTGGGGCGCATCGGCGAGCACATCTGGATCGTCGCCTCCGAATCCTGCGCCTTCGAGCGTCTGGGGGCCACTATCCTGCGCGAAGTTGAGCCGGGCGAACTGATCACCATCGACGAGCAGGGTATGCACGCCGAGCGCCTGGTGTATATTCCCCGCCAGGCTCTGTGCGTCTTCGAGTACATTTATTTCTCGGACGCCACCAGCCAGCTCGACGGGCGCTATGTCTACAACGTGCGCGAGGCGCTGGGCCGTGAACTGGCCCTGGAGCATCCGGTCGAGGCCGATATGGTCATTCCTGTACCCGACTCGTCCATTCCGGCGGCTCTGGGCTATTCGCAGGCTTCGGGCATTCCCTTTGGTCAGGCTATCATCAAAAATCGTTATAGTGATCGCACCTTTATCAAGCCCGATCAACGCCTGCGCACCCTGGAAATCGATCTGAAGTTTAACATGGTGCGTCCGAAAATCGAGGGCAAGCGCCTGGTGGTCGTCGATGACTCGATTGTGCGCGGCAACACCATGAAGCGCCTGGTAGCCGCGCTGCGCAAGCAGGGAGTCAAAGAGATTCACCTGCGTTCAAGCTCGCCGCCGCTGCGCAATCCCTGCTACTTCGGCATCGATATTCCCCAGCGCGAGGAACTGGTCGCCGCCGGGAAAACCGTGCAGGAAGTGGCCGACTATATAGGAGTGGACAGCCTGGGCTATCTCAGTCTGCCGGGCCTGGGGCGGGCCATTCACTCCGCCAACCATGCCACCACCCTGGACGACGCCACCGCGCAGGACTTCCTGCACAGCGAGTTTTGCTATGGCTGTATGGAAACGCAGGGCTGGCCCTTCGATCCGGCCAGAGCCCATACGGCGAAACCTGTGGAATTTATCATGCCACAGCGCGCCCGATGACAAGTGAGAGGTAAAAAGATGCGGGTAATGGTTATTGGCGCGGGCGCGCGCGAGCACGCCCTGGCCTGGAAGCTGGCGCAGAGTCCCCAGGTGACAAAGGTTTACGCCGCGCCCGGCAATCCCGGTATGGCCGAATGCGCCGAACTGGTCAACATCGATCCAGCGCAGCGCGCCGCCCTGGCCGATCTGGCCGCAAAAGAAGGCATCGACCTGACCGTGGTTGGTCCCGAACTGCCTTTGATCGAAGGTCTCGTCGATGTCTTCCGCCAGCGCGGTCTGAATATCTTTGGCCCCGACTCCCAGGGCGCGGCTCTCGAAGGTAGCAAAGCCTTCGCCAAAGAACTGATGGCCGAGGCGGGCATTCCCAGCGCGCAGCATCGCACCTTTATGGACGCAAAATCTGCCCTGGCTTATCTTGAAGAACACGGCGCGCCGGTCGTCGTCAAGGCCAGCGGTAACGCGGCTGGCAAGGGCGCCATCGTCGCCCTGGACATGCAGACCGCGCGCGAAGCCATCGATGATATGCTGGTCAAACGGGCCTTCGGCGCGGCTGGCCTGATTGTCGTCATCGAGGACTATTTGCAGGGCGACGAGATCAGCGTCACCGCCGCCTGCCACGGCACGCATTATCTGCCCCTGGCCACCACGCAGGACCACAAGCGCGCCTTTGATCACGACCAGGGTTTGAACACCGGCGGCATGGGCGCCTACACACCGCTGCCCTTCGTAGACGAAGAGACGGAGAAGCGTATCTATCGCGAAATCACCGCCGCCACGCTCCAGGCCATGCGGGCAAAGGGCATTACCTTTACTGGTATACTCTATACAAATATCATGCTGACCGGGCGCGGTCCCATGGTCATTGAGCACAACACCCGCTTCGGCGATCCCGAAACCCAGGCCATGATGTTGCTCATGCGTGAAGATCTGGTCAATGTCCTGCAATTCGCCGAGACGCTGCCCGTCAAGCGTGACACGCTCTGGCATCCGGGCTACGCCATCAGCCTCAGCCTGGCCTCTGGCGGCTATCCCGGCGACTATCGCAAGGGCTTGCCCATCAGCGGCGTTGAGGAGGCCAACCGCCTGCCCAACGTTCACGTCTTCCACGCCGGTACCGCCCTCAAGGATGGTCAGCTTGTCACAGCCGGGGGCCGCGTGCTCAGCGTAGCCGCGCGCGGCGCCACCCTGCGTGAAGCCACTGAACGCGCCTACGAAGCCGCCCGGCTCATCTCCTTCGAGGGCATGTTCTACCGGCACGACATCGCCCACCGTGGCCTGGAAGCCGAGCAGGCGCTCAAGTAGAGCGCGGCGCATACTGCGAGTGCCGCAGGCGCTCAATTTATGGGTGATGTTGATGGATGCTGTGCATATCGGATGATGAAGCGCCTGGTACACACAACACACATCAACACCAGGCGTGAAACGATGGAATAGTATGCTGATAGGGAAAATATCTATCAGGATATTTCAGATATATCTGGAGAAAAACATGACAGCGAAAGTGGTTTTAGTTATGGGCAGCAAGGGCGATCTTTCCCATGCCCAGGCCATCACGAAGACCTTGCAGGCGCTGGATATTCCCAGCGTGATGCGCGTTTGTTCGGCCCACAAAGCCACGGCGCGGCTTTTGACACTGCTGAACGAGTATGAGGAGAGCGGGCCGCTGGTCTACATCGCCATCGCGGGCCGCGCGAATGCCCTGGGCGCGGTGATGGATGCCAACACGCGCCACCCGGTCATCTCCTGCCCGCCGTACAGCGACCGCTTTGGCGGCGGCGATATCTATTCGTCCCTGCGCCTGCCCTCCGGTATTGCTACGCCGACTATCATGGAACCGGACGGCGCGGCTCTGCTGGCCGCGAAAATACTGGCCATGTCGGACCGCGAGCTGGACGCGCGCCTGAGCGCGTATCGCCAGCGTTTCGCGGCTGATCTGCTCAAGGCCGACGAAGAGGTGCAAAAATTGTGAGCGGTAAGCGTGAGCAGGCTGAACAGTTTGAGTGGAAAGTGATGCACGAGAGTACACCCGGCAGATCCGCGCCCGCGCCGAAGCTGCGTCTGGGGGTGCTGATCTCCGGCTCTGGCACGAATCTCCAGGCCATCATTGACGCCATTGAAAGCGGGGAACTGCCGGCTGTGGAGATTGCCCTGGTCATCAGCAACAGCGCGCAGGCCGCTGGTATTCAGCGTGCTCTCAAGCATAAGCTGCCGGTGATCTATCTGCCCTGGCGCAAAGTTCCGGCGGGCGCTTTTCTGCATGAGATGACGCCCAATGAGGAGCAGATTGCCGGTCTGCTGAGCTTTTTTCGCGTGGATCTGATTGTACTGGCGGGCTGGATGCGCATTCTCAGCGCGCCCTTCCTGCAACGCTTCAGCGAGCGCGTCATCAACATTCATCCCGCGCTTCTGCCTCGCGAGGGCGCGGGCGACACCTACACGCTCAGCACCGGCGAGCAGATTCCGGTTTTTCGCGGTATGCACGCCGCGCAGATGGCCCTCGATGCCGGAGTCAGCATCACCGGCAGCAGCGTTCACTACGTCACCCCGGTTGTTGACGCCGGTCCGGTTATCTGTCAGCAAGAGGTAGCTATCGAACCCGGCGACAGCGCCGAGAGTCTGCAAGAGCGCCTCAAGCTGATTGAACACAGGCTGATTGTCGATGCCATCAGACAGCTCAGCCAGAGGCATTGAGAGAAACAGCGCAGAGAAAAGCACGCCGAGATCATCTTTCGGCGTGCTTTTCTCTCATCGGGCCTCGGTCTGGTGATGTGCCATGAAGACAGACCACCACTAGCTTTACAGCAGCGGACCGAAGAGTGGACCGAAGAGGAGACCGAACAGGCCGGCGCCAGTGAAGGGGAGACCCTCGAAGTCATCAAAGCTCCTGTGAAACCCAGCACTATGGCTAGTGCTGCCAACTTCGCCGCTAACTCCACCGCCGAGTCCGTTGTCGAGTTCGTCGTCGAGTCTGTTGCCGAGTCTGCTGCCGAGTCCGTTGCCAGTTCCGCCGCCGTAGACTTCCGCCAGTTGAGCGTCACTCAGGTCCGTGTCGCCTGCCCTCGCGTCCAGCGAAGACGGTTCCTGGCGTGCTTGAGCGGAGAGCCTGCTCGCGCCCCCCTTATTGAAAGAGAAATGCATCTGCATCGTTTCCTTCCGTCAGAGTAAAAGAACAATGCGGTTCTTTCCACTTTACATTGTAGAGGCG
>DASZXF010000343.1:0-4025 GCA_035546055.1 Ktedonobacteraceae bacterium | reverse complement strand
CTCAATAGCTACTTCTGGTTCCAGCTTGGCTCGTTCCAGGGTCCCCACGGCATCGTGAATGGCGATCTTAATCGCTACTTCGCAGGCGATCCGGGCGCGGGCAATTATATGGCTGGCTTCTTCCCGGTGATGATGTTTGGTCTGCCTGGAGCAGCCCTGGCCATGATCCGCCAGGCGAAATACGGCAAAGTGGCGGCGGGTATTTTGCTCTCTGCCGCCTTCTGCTCGTTCCTGACTGGCGTGACCGAACCAATTGAGTTCGCGTTTATGTTCGTCGCGCCTGTACTCTACGTCGTTCATTCTCTTCTGACCGGTCTTTCGCTGGTGATCTGTAATCTGTTGCAGATCAGGCTTGGTTTTGGCTTCTCTGCTGGCTTGATCGACTTTGTACTCAACTTCAGCAAATCCAACTCAAACAATGCCTGGATGCTGATCCCGTTGGGTCTGATCTACGGCGTGGTGTACTACTTCCTCTTTAGCATCTGCATTCGCGTCTTCAATATCGGGACGCCGGGACGCGGCGAGGAGCGCACTGGTCTGACGGCTGACTGGATCTTGCCGGAGAGCCAGCGCGGTCCGCGCAAGGCGAAGGGCGAGGCCGCTGTGGCGGAAATCGCTGATGCCGGAACTGACCAGGATACGGTGCTGGCGGGCCGGGTGCTGGAAGCGCTTGGCGGCAGGGATAACGTAGAAAGCGTTGAGGGCTGTATTACCCGTCTGCGCCTCTTCGTTAAAGACCCGAACGTGGTCGATGATGCGCGCCTGAAAGACCTGGGAGCCACGGGAGTGATCAAACGTGGCAAGATTGTCCAGGTGGTGATGGGCACGCAATCCGACCGCATCGCGGAGCGCATTAAACGCCTCATGAAGCAGGAGAGCGCGGAAACAGTTAGCGAGTAAAGACTCATTCCCTGGTGGACCGGCGCGCGGTGCCAGCATTGAACGCCGGTCCACCCGCAGAAAGCAGGCAAGCATGGCATTTATCCACGTTCTCGCGCCACTCGATGGCACGGTTGTCGATCTGGAAAGCGTGCCAGATGAGGTGTTCGCGCTGAAAATGGCCGGCGATGGCCTGGCGATTGATCCGGCAGGAGCGGTCGCGGTGGCTCCGGCCACCGGGCAACTGGTCAAACTCTTCAGAGGCGGACACGCGTTCGGTATTGCGGTAGAGGGTGGCGTCGAGCTGATCGTGCATCTCGGGCTTGACACTGTTGAGCTTGAGGGCGAGGGCTTTGAGAAAGTCGCCGTGGAAGGCCAGGTCGTCCAGGCTGGCGATCCCATCGTCCGCTTCAATCGCGCCACCATCGAGGCGGCTGGCAAGTCGATCCTGAGTCCCGTTGTCTCTCCCGGAAACGGAACGATTGTTCAACGCGCCAGTGGCACCGTCAAAGCCGGGCACGACGTTCTTTTTACCCTGGAAGTGTAAGTGTACGAACAGGCAGCCTGGTGTCCGGCGAATTTCCGCCGCGCTATGGATACCGAAGGCAAAACTTCGGCGAACATATCGCGGCAGTACCCACGGCGGCGTAAGATATCCGCCGCTCACCCGCCTGCCAGGCTGCCTGTTCGCCTCACACACAGGCGCATCAAGCGCAGACATGGAGACACGCCTCGCAGGCCGCCAGCGCGCATTCCCCCTACGCTACCCGGAAAGCTGGCGTGTTGTGACAGGCGTCTGACGGACCTCTCCTGATGAATAGGATATAATCAAGCATCTGCCTGTTCGCGTATGTTCTCCCAGGAGGCATGTGATTCAGGCCATAGGAGCTGTATCTGTGGGGAATGCATAACTAGCACAAGGAGTGTTACATGGAACACACGGTGGAACGAACGGTAACGCTGGGCAGTAAATCGGGCCTGCACGCCCGTCCCGCCGCGATCTTCGTTCAGCATGCCAAGACCTATCAGAGCCAGATCACTCTGGCCAGGGAGGAGAAGACGGCCAATGGCAAGTCCATTCTCTCGGTGCTGGCACTTGGCGCGGAGAAAGGCGATCAGGTGGTTTTGAAAATCAGCGGCAGTGACGCGGAGGCGGCTCTGAACAAACTGGTGCCCCTTCTTGAAGGGGATCTGGGATGAAGGTTCTACGCGGCATACCCGCGTCTCCCGGTCTGGCGATGGGTCCGGCGCTCACCATTCGCTCCGCGCCTCCGGTAGACCCCCAGGAGCAGCGCCAGGCGGACAGCCAGGCGGAAATTCTGCGCCTGGAAGAGGCGATTACACAGGCAGGTTTGTTTCTGGAAAAACTCCAGCATACGTCGGATGGTCAACTGGCCGAGATTCTGGCGGCGCAGCGTGAGATGCTGGACGATCCTGAGTTGAAAGAGCAGGCCTGCGCGTTGATTGAGGAGGGCAGTTCGGCGGAGGCGGCGATTACGCGCGTGGCGGCCTCGTATGCGGAACAACTGGCACAGTTACCTGATCCCTACCTGGCGGCGCGCTCGGAGGATGTACGCGAGGCGGGTCGGCGCATTGTGGACGCGCTGCGCGGCACGACGACGACGATTGCGCTGACGCAACCGGCGATCCTGGTAGCACGCGATCTTTCGCCAGCGGAACTGGTGGGCCTCGATCCTCAATTCCTGCTGGGCGTGGTGGCGGAGAGTGGCTCGGCTACCGGACACCTGGCGATTGTGGCGCAGGGCCTGGATATTCCCGCTGTGGTTGGGGTGGCCGGCGCGCTGGAGGCCATTCACGAACAGGCTGCGGTGATTGTGGATGGAGAAGACGGCAGCGTGACCTGCGAACCAGGCGAGAAGGAGCGCGCCACTACGACGCGACGCCTGGAGCAGTTGCAGGAGGAGCGGCGCACCCTGGAAATCTATCGCGACCGCCCAGGTTTGACCGCTGATAAGACCTGGATCGAGGTGTTCGCCAATATCGGCTCGCTGGCCGAGGCACAAAAGGCCGTTGAGATGGGCGCGGAGGGCGTGGGTCTGTTCCGTACCGAATTTCTGGCCACGCAGGGTCTTCCTTCAGAAGAGACACAGTTGAAGGTTTACACGGAGATTGCCTCGCTGCTGCGCAGTCCGCTGATTGTACGAATGTTTGATATTGGCGGCGACAAGCCGGTGCCGGGTCTGGATATCCCGGCGGAGGCCAATCCCTTTCTGGGCTGGCGCGGCGTTCGCCTGGGCCTGGACCGGCCCGAAGAGGTGTTCCTGCCGCAGATGCGCGCTCTGCTGCGCGCGGCGATCAATCACGATATTCGCATTATGCTGCCCATGATCGCTACTCCCCAGGAGGTTGAGGTCGCGCTGGAGTTGATGGCGCGGGCGCGGCGCGACCTGGAGCAGGCTGGCTATACGCTGCGCCATGTGCCGCTGGGCATTATGGTCGAGACGCCCGCAGCGGCTCTGACCCTCGATCAATTCTCCGATCTGATCGATTTCGCCTCTATTGGCACCAATGACCTTGTGCAGTACACGTATGCCGTCGACCGTACCAATCCCCGCGTGCGCGAGCGCGCTCGTCCGCTGGGCCTGGCCACCCTGCGCCTGATTGAGCAGATCTGCCAGAGCGGTCTGCCCGTGGCTGTCTGCGGTCAACTGGCCGCCGACCCGGCGGCTATTCCGCTGCTCGTCGGCCTGGGCGTGCGCGAGCTTTCGGTAGCCCCCGCGCGCGTTTCTTCCGTCAAACATGTGCTCTCCACCATGACCCTGACGGAGATGCAAGAGCGTGCCCAGGAAGCGCTGGGCAAAACACGCATACACCGATAACGGGTCCGTTTCTCTGAACTCAAACCAACCGCCGCAGGAGTCCCCCGCTTTCAGCGTGGGGGGAATGCGGCGTTCCTTTCTGCCTTTCACCAGGGAAAGGGTATACCGATGGGGCGAGGAGCCGTTTGCCCAATCGGTATACCCTTTCCTTCTCTGAAACGTCATGCGCCGGTTGGCACACCACTCCTGATGAGGCTTCTTGCAGCCTCAGAAGATACTGTTGGGAAAGCCGTGGTTGACTCCTCGTCGCTGCGCGACTCGCCCTGGTTCTTTGGGAGGAGGTGGCAGGGTGGGCCCGGGCCCCCC
>DASZXF010000342.1:0-2123 GCA_035546055.1 Ktedonobacteraceae bacterium | reverse complement strand
CATGCCGGACTGATAGGGGATAGAAGCTGCCAGGGCGCTGGCGTAGTTGCCCGACGAATCGGTGGAAACCAGCATGGTCGTGCCGTTGTACGTTTGTGTTGAGCTGTTGTTGTTCATACCATTATTATGCATGGTTGGATTGTACAGCACGTACAACAGGTAGCTGGCAAGGGTGCCGCTCAAGGCCGTAAAGGTGACATGCTGAATGAGCGAGTTGCGCGCGGGATCGGTATAAATTGTCTTAACGATCCTGTATTTTCCGTTCGTCGCGGTATTAGTGACCGTCCAGGCCAGTGAGTGCGCATCGTAGAGAGCCACGCTGGAAGTCGTGGCGGTTTTCTCCTCATCTACCCAGCTATGGCCGCTGTCTCCAATCATAAACTGCATATCGGTGGTATTGGGCGTATCGGCGGTCGGCCAGTAGACCTCGCTGATAATGCCATGGTAGCCAGTGAACCAGACATCGCTGGCCGTGGTGGCCGATGTTCCCAGAATACTATCTGTAGAGGGGGACCAGACCGCCGTTGAGCCCGGCCCGCCAGAGGCCGTCCCACCGGTGATGGCGCTGCGCGCCTGGACCAGCGAGGGAGCCAGCAGGCAGGCGGTCATCGTTATGAGCAGAAGACCGGCAGTCAGTCCTGCTCGAAGAGAAGGAGTGACATGCTTTTGCGTCGCACAGGAACGGTGTTTCTGTGCCTGGAGAAACCTGAGCATAAAGGTATCCTTCCTTTTGCCTTTCTGTGAACAAGACCTTGTTCACGTACAAAATCAGACTCGCCAGAAGAATCGCACAACGATGTACAGATGATACGATAAGAGGACAACAGGTGTCTTCGTCCTGTAAATGAAGAGGCGCTCCTTTCCGCCAGACGGCCAGAGAGTTCAGGAAAGCCGCAAGCACAGATCCGCCGATCCGTGTTCTTTGCTTCCCACTCTTTTTCAAAGCAAGAATCATGCCATAAAGTGTGTTACAGTGTGCGACACACTTTAACAACACACTCCCCTAAAAATGATATCAGTCATCCCCAATGTTTCCAGCGCCGCCAGGGCGCGTTTCCCCACCCCACCCACGGGAAAGGATGAGGTTTGGCGAGCGCTGCTCGCTCGCCAAACCTCATCCTTTCCCTTGGGTGGGGTGGGGCGCAACCAGCGCTTGAGGCCGCCTCAGAAAAAGAGGGGATGACTCATGTCACGCCAGCACGCCCAGCAGGTCGAGTTGAACGGCCAGGTCTGTGCCGTTGCGCAGGGGCATGTGGGCGGTCTCGGGTAGAGCCTGGAGCGCGCTGGAAAGCTCGTTCAGGTCGGCCAGGGTGTGTGTTCCGTCGAAGAGGTTGAGGAGAATTTCTTCGCCGGGATGCAGATCGAGATGGCTGTGGTTCTGCCTGTTGACGACGCGCCGGGTCGTGCGCACCGCGCCCTGGTAAAAATACAGACCGTCCGTGACTTCGGCATTTTTTAATCTGAGCGGACGAGCGGTGTACCTGGCTGCCATTTCATCGGTCCGGGTGGCGGAGCCGAAGAGGCCATCGACGAGCTGACGGGCTTCGTGCAGGGGATAGCTGCCGAAGAGGCTGAGCGATTCGGCCCGCGTGGCGTAGCCGGAGGAGAGACGATTGAAGGCTTCGCGCTCGCTGAGATTGAATTCGCTGCCGCTCTGCGCCAGGGTGCGGCGGGCCTGCCAGAACCAGTTTTCAAAGGAGAAGTTATTGCTGTACCAGAAGGAGGCCATGTCGCGATAGGCCCGCAAATAGGTGCGATAGGTTTCCTCGTAGAATTGCCAGTAGGCGGAGATTTGTTGATCGCTGGTGGCGCTGAAGGTGGAAACGAGGGTGTAGGCCGCCTTCTGCCCCAGTTCGTGAGCCAGCATGACGCCGGAGGAGAGGATGGGGTCCGCGAAACCCGCCGCGTCTCCGACCATGGCCCAGCCGGGTCCGCTGATCTGGCGGCTGGTGTAGGACCAGTCCTGAATGGCGCAGACATCGCGTTTCTGGTCCGACGTGAGACGCACCAGGTAGGCTTTCTTCAGCAAACCTTGAATCTCAGGACAGGCGGCGAGTTCTTCACGGTAGAGCTTTTCCGGGCCACCGGCCATGTTTTTCAGGGTCTGCCGATGCGTGACCAGG
>DASZXF010000341.1:0-11790 GCA_035546055.1 Ktedonobacteraceae bacterium | reverse complement strand
CGAGCGCGCAGCGCTCGCCAAACCTCATCATTTCCCTTGGGTGGGGCGGGGAAACGCGCCTTGCGGTGCTGGAAACATTGGGGACGATTGATACATCCTTTCCCTTGGGCTGGGGAAGGGAAACGCGCCTTTGCGGCGTTGGAAAAATGGGGGATGCTGATAGATCTAATCTTTCTGAGGCGGTCCCAGGCGCTGGTTGCGTCCCGCCCCTCATCCTTTCCCCTGGAGTGGGAAAGGAAAACGCGCGGTGCTGGAAAAAGCGGGGATGACTGATAACAAAGGAAGAGCAGGTAAATGAGAAGAACAGGACTTTGCATGAGCCTGGGAGCAAGGTAGGGCTTGACGGGCAGCCTTCCTCCCATCTATAATGTGAACGGGAATTCCGTTTCATGTTATAGCTGAGGTGAGAGAAGATGCAGGCAGCAGGGGAGCCGGTCAGGCGTGCTGACGCGGTGGCGAATCGGGCGCATATTCTGGAGGTGGCCCAGGCTTTGTTCGCCGAGCGCGGACTGGAGCTGGAGATGAGCGAGGTGGCGGCGCGGGCGCGGCTGGGCGTCGGCACGCTGTATCGCCATTTCGCCAACCGCGAGGATCTTTTGCGGGCGCTGATTTTGCGCACGATTGAAGATGGTCTGAGGCAATACCGGGCGGCCCTGGAGTCTGTGAGCGCAGATCCGCGCGGCGCGCTCCAGGCTTTGATTCTGGCCATGTTGCGCGTTCACCAGCAGTATGGCCCTCTGTTTGCCTTGATGCGCGATCCTCGCCTGGCGAAGCTCCAACTCTTTGATCCACCACCGGAAAAGAGTATTCGCGCGCAGATTCTTGAGATTCCCAAAGCATTACTTGCCGAGGGCATCAAGCTCGGAGTCTTTCGGGCTGATCTCGATCAAGAGATGGCCGCGACCATGATTCTGGGGACATTGAGCAGCGCGATTGACTTCCTGGACGCGGAGCGTTCGCTTGACGAGATGGCACGCCGACTCTCTCATTTTCTTCTGGCGGTATTGGAGCGGAAGCCCGCCGAGTCCCCTTTTCCTGGCGGAGAGTATGCTTAACAGGAAAAGTCAGTTAGAGAGAACCAGGCAGAAAGGAAACGCTACATGCGTGTCGTTGTTGCATCGTACAAATGCATTGCCAGTGGTACCTGTGTGCTCACCTGTCCCGAGGTCTTTGATCAGCGGGATGAAGACGGGGTTGTGCGCATCGTCAATGAACATCCCCCGCTGGCGCTGTTGGAGCGCGTCAGGCGGGCTGTTGACCTCTGTCCCTCGCTCGTTTTTCGCATCGAGGACGAGGAGCAGACCGACAGTCTGACGCTCGTTGAGGAGCCGGAAGAGGTTTGAGGTCTGGCGAGGGAGAAACCATCATTGTCGCAAATGCACCATGGCTGTTACCTGTATCGCACCCGGAAAATGCTAGAAAGAATGGATAGTCATGACAGATAAGATCGCTCTGGAGAACCAGTCCCCCACCTCTCAGGAAGAGATCATCCATTACCCTTTCCCTCGCGCCGACCACAGTCTCGAATGTCCCGCACAGTACGCCCGCCTGCGCCAGGAGTGTCCGGTCGCGCGGGTGAGAATGCCTTTCGGCGGTGATGCCTACCTGCTAACCCGGCACGCAGATGTCGTCAAGGCCTTCACCGATCCCAATGTAGGGATTATTCAGGTCTCCGATGGCGATGTGCCGCGTCGGGAAGTGGGTCCGGTGGTTGGCAGCGGCACAGAGATGGCCTCGCTGTTCAGTGTATCAGATGCCCGCCACAACCAGGTGCGCCGCCTGGTCACGCAGATGTTTACCGTCAAACATGCCAACGAACTCTCCCCGCGTGTGAGCGAGGTGACAAACGGGCTGATCGACGCCATGGAGCAGGCCGGCCCTCCCGCCGACCTCTTTGAAGACTACGCCATCCAGACGCCCATGACGATTATCTGCGAGTTGCTCGGTGTGCCACGCGAGGACGAGCAGTTATTCCGCGCCTGGGGCCATATCAGCCTTTCGCGCACAGCCTCGCGGGAAGAGAAACGCGCGCATATGCAACAGATGATCGCCTACCTGCGGCCCCTCATCGAACGTGAACGCGCCCATCCACGCGATAACGTCCTCGGTCTGCTGGTGAGCGCGCACGAAAAGGGCGATGAGGTCATTAGCGAACAGGAGGTTCTGACCTTCGCCATTGGTCTGATCGCCGCCGGCTTCGAGACAGTGAGCACCACCTTTACCAACTCTGCCTTTCTGCTGCTCCAGCGTCCCGATCTGCTCGCGCAACTCAAAGAGCGGCTGGACGATTCCGCGCGCATGGCCACTGCCATTGAAGAGATTCTGCGCACCACGCCCATTGGCGGAGGCGGGCGACCGCGCATCACACGCGGCGAGGTTACTTTTGGGACAACGACTATCCAGCCCGGCGAGGTCGTCATGCTGGACTCCCTCTCGGCCAACCGCGATGAAGCGGTATTCAGCGATCCCATGACCGTCAATTTTGATCGCGAGGGCAATCAAATGATCACGTTTGGCCGGGGCATTCACGCCTGCATTGGCCAGCAGATCGCGCGCATGGAACTGCGCGTCCTCTGGACCACTCTGCTCAGGCGCCTGCCCACTATCCGCCTGGCTGTCCCGCCCTCGGAAGTGCCCTGGCGCGGCGAAGACAGTTCCACCATCGGTCCAGCTCACCTGCCCGTGACCTGGTAAAAGCAGATCTCGCGCCTCTTCCTTTTGCCTGGCCTGTCCATGCTGGATCAGGCACAGACCAGGAGGATAGCCAGACCGAACAGCCTGGCTATCCTCTCTTTGTTTGCCCCGTTTTACAGGGTCATGGCAAAAGATGAAAAGGGGGAGCGCAATTCGCTTCCTGGCGGCAGAACAATCCCGAAAACATCCTGGAGGGCGTCGCGATAGGCCTTTTGACTGTCGAGGTGGGTAATCGTCGTCTCATGCTGGCTACGCGCTTTTAATTCGTCGTCCAGCAGCGTGAAGCGGGTTTCGCCAGTGGGACGCGTACAGACAATGTGCTGAGTGAACAGCGCTGCCGGCGAGGTCGAGTTATAGTGGTTCATCATGCGGTAATCCGCTGGATAATGTTCTTCCAGTGAGAAGGCATGGAGGCCATGCCAGCTCTCCTCCGCCCGGTACTGGATGATAAAGCCCAGCTTTGGATCTGGCAGCAGGCGAAAGGTGTCAAAGTCCTGGTGAAATTCGCGCTCCAGCGCCAGCGGCAGAGGATCGAGCAGACCGTTGCCTCCGAAACCGACATCGGCCAGCCAGCGCTCTCCCTCCACCTCAACCAGTGTCAACTGATGGGACTTCTGCGCAGGCGCGCCGCCGTGGAAAACGCGCGCGGCCAGGGGAGTGACGGTAAAGCCCAGGTGTCGCAGCACCAGCAGGAACAGGCCATTGAGTTCATAGCAATAGCCCCCGCGCCGTTCATCAACCAGCTTTTTAACTACACTGGCCTCATCGAGCTGGATCGGACGGCCCAGGAACAGATCAAGATTTTCAAAGGGGATATGTAAAACCTGAGCCCGGTGCAGGCGGCGAAGCGTCTCAACGCAAGGAGTCAGCGGACCATCGTAATGAACCCGCTCCAGATAAGCATCGAGATCAAGTGGATTGGCAGCCATAGATAGAAACCTCCTCAATATTCCTCCCATTTTATAACAAACTCCGGGAGATGTCTGGCGACCTGTGGTGCGGAGTTCTGGGGCAAAAAGGCCACGAGGCTGGCGAGCGTCATTCGCAGGCGCGGCGGCATGGCAGGCGCATTGACGCGCGACGATTTGGCGGGGGCGTATAGTAAAAACAGGATAAAAGATGATCGTCAGACGCCTCGCCTGCTGTTCGTCTCCTGATTTGCTTGTCTGGTTTTGTTCATTTGTCCTTGTAGCTGTGCTTTGTTTTCCCAGAGAAAAAGAGGGAAAAAATGCGACAACCGGATGATGCTTTTCTTCGCACCTACGCACTTGAGATGCTGGCTGATGTCAATGATCAGCCGTACATCAACAAAGAAAAATTATTCGCCGACACCATGGCCTTCTATCGCTGGCGGCTCTCTCAGGATGAGGCAGAAGATGCGCTGGCGCTGTACATGCACGAATTTCGTGCGCACCACCGGCAGGTAGTCCATCGCCTGGATAAAGAGGTGTGGAGCGCCTGCTTTATCACCTGGTTTATCGAGCAGGGTTTTCACCGTCTCCCGCCGCTGACCGGCTTTGATCCAGAAGACGAGGATATGCGCGGTACCCGTTTCTCCTCGCCCTCGTTTCGTCTGCCCACCGGAGAGCCCACCGAGACCTACCTGGTCCAGTGGGTGCTCTGGCATCTCGACAACCCGCCGAGGGACGGCCATCTGGATGGCGGCCAGGTTTTGCGCTGGGCCAGAGGTCTGGCCGACGATCAGGCTTTGCGCAAGCGCCGTGAGCGCCTTGTTCTCATCGAAAAGGCCATCCGTTTCTTTAGCTGGTGCCGCCTCTCCGTTCACACCTGGACCAGGTTCATGGAATACGTCATGGATTTTCTCTATAGCGAGCCTGAACGCATTGAGACGCTCCTCAACCATCCCCGGTGGGACACCTGCTTTGTCAACTGGTTCGTCGATCACAACATCGACCACGCGCAACCGCCAGCCGGCAGCGTCTAACGCCGCGCAAAATGGTCCGCACCTGCTCCGCCAGAGGAATTTACAGGCGGGGCAGGTGCGACTCCTTACCTATTCTCTATTGTATGTCGCCTGCCGGGGCTCTGTTGTATCTCATCCTTGTTCTCCGTGATGTGTCTCGTTGCAGAGTGGCCTGTTTGTCCGTGAGGCTTGTCCTCTGCGGTCATAAGCCGTATAGTATACAATACGGCAGCGAGGGGAGAGGCGATGTGGGTAAAGGGCGTGCTCGTACCAGGCTTGCTTCTGGTGGGAAAGGTCTCCTGCTCGTATGGGCCGGGCAATCTGCTGTGAACGCCACACAGCGTTTCGATCAGGAGGGGAGAGCTGTACATGAGTCGTAACCATCCGAGGAATGGAATCAATAATCGCAGCAAGAAAGCCGCAGACCGTTACCGTTCACTTCGTACCAAGGGCGGGGCTATTACGGAGGACGAGCGTTTACTCAGCCGTCCTACCATGCCTTTAGTCAGTCCAACCGAGCCGCTGCCGCGCGAGCAGGCCAGCCGGGATGACCAGGCCTTTGAACGGGCCATGAACTTCGATTTCACGGTGACTGATCCCTGGCGCGTTCTGCGCATTATGAGCGAGTTTGTCAATGGCTTCGACGCCCTGGCGCATATTCCCGCCTCTGTGACTATCTTTGGCTCCGCGCGCACTAAAGCCGATGACCCGACCTACGAGGCCGCTGTGGAGACTGCGCGTCTGCTGGCCAGGTCCGGCTTCGGCGTTATCACCGGCGGCGGACCCGGCGTTATGGAGGCTGGCAATAAGGGCGCGCAGGATGGGGGCAATCTCTCAATCGGCTGCAACATCGAGCTGCCCTTTGAGCAATTCGCCAATCCTTACCTGGATATCTCGCTGGACTTTAACTACTTTTTCGTGCGCAAGACGATGTTCATCAAGTATTCCAGCGCCTTTATCATTTTCCCCGGCGGCTTCGGGACCATGGATGAGCTGTTCGAGGCGCTGACCTTGATTCAGACGCACAAGGTCAGCCATTTCCCGGTCATCCTCTATGACTCCAAGTTCTGGGGCGGGCTGCTCCAGTGGATGCGCGATGTGATGCTGCCGCGCAATACTCTTTCTCCCCAGGAACTGAATCTGCTGCGCATTTCCGATGATCCCGAGGAGATCTGCCAGCTGGTGCGTGAGGCCTATCACGCCAGCTTTAATGTCAGCGATCCTAACCGCGAACAATCAATCCGCTGAAGCCTCGCTCTCTTCTGTCTGACCCTCCTCCGGCTCTCCCGGTCGCCGTTTCAGGATAATTGTACTCAACGGGGGCAGGGTCAGCAGAATAGAATGCGGGCAGGACTGCCAGAACATCGGTCCGCTGGGCATATCCTGCGTATTCACCAGCCCGCTGCCGCCGTAGCGCTGTGCATCACTGTTGAGAATTTCATCCCACGTGCCGGCCTGCGGTACCCCCAGGCGGTAGCCGTGACGAGGCACTGGCGTAAAGTTGCAGACAAAGACCAGCGTGTCTTCCGGCCTCTTGCCCTTGCGCATAAACGAAATTACGCTGTTATCCGAATCGTGAGGATCGATCCACGCAAAACCCTCCGGCTGATTATCCAGTTCGCTAAAGGCCGGCTCCTGGCTGTAGAGCGCGTTGAGGTCGCGCACAAACTCCTGCAACTGGGTGTGGCGCTCATCGCTGGGAGGCGCCAGCAAATGCCAGTCAATGCTCTCTTTATAATTCCACTCGCTCCACTGACCAAACTCGCCGCCCATAAAGAGCAGTTTCTTGCCCGGATGGCCCCACATATAGCCAAAGAACGCGCGCAAATTGGCGAAGCGCTGCCAGAGATCGCCCGGCATCTTATTAATCAGCGACCCCTTCACATGCACCACCTCATCGTGCGATAGCGGCAGAATGAAGTTTTCCGAATACGCGTACATCAGCGAAAAGGTAATATTATTGTGGTGATAACGGCGGTAGATCGGGTCCAGGTGCATGTATTCCAGCATATCATGCATCCAGCCCATATTCCACTTCATGCTAAAGCCCAGACCACCAACGTAGGTGGGACGCGAAACCAGCGGCCAGGCCGTTGACTCCTCGGCCATGGTCAGCGTACCCGGCATCTGATCGTAAACCGCTTCGTTGAGCTGGCGCAGGAAATCAATTGCCTCCAGGTGCTCGCGTCCGCCGTAGCGATTGCCCAGCCACTCGCCTTCCTTGCGCTGGTAATCCAGGTAGAGCATCGACGCCACCGCGTCCACACGCAGACCATCCACGTGGTATTCGCGCAGCCAGTAGAGCGCGTTGGCCAGCAGGAAATTGCGTACCTCGCTGCGGCCATAGTCAAAGACCAGCGTCCCCCAGTCCTTATGCTCGCCCTTGCGCGCATCTCCGTACTCATAGAGATGGGTACCATCGTAATAGCTCAGCGCGTGCCCATCCTTGGGGAAATGGCCCGGCACCCAGTCCAGCAGCACACCAATGCCCAGCTGGTGCATATGATCCACGAAATATTGAAAATCCTCCGGCGTACCAAAGCGGCTCGTCGGCGCGTAGTAACCCGTCACCTGGTAGCCCCACGAGCCATCAAAAGGAAACTCCATCACCGGCAGCAACTCGACATGAGTAAAGCCCATCTTTTTGACATACGCGCCGAGCTGATCCGCCAGCTCGCGGTACGTCAAAAAGCGATCCTCCTCTACCGCGCCCGGCACATGGCGCTCTGGCACGTGCTTCCACGACCCCAGGTGAACCTCGTAGATCGCCATCGGCGCGTTCAACCAATCGCGGTTTTGTCGTCTGGTCATCCATTGCTCATCGTGCCAGGTGTGCCGCGTGATATCCGCCACCACGCAGGCCGTATTCGGGCGCACCTCGAACGCGAAGGCATAGGGATCGATCTTGTCCGCCGCATAGTTGTTATAGCGTGAATAGATGGCGAACTTGTACAGCGATCCCACCTGCACATCCGGGATAAAGCACTCCCAGACGCCCAGATCATTATGCCGGCGCCACATCTGATGCGCGCTGCGATTCCACTGGTTAAAATCGCCTATCACCGAAACCATCTGCGCGTTGGGCGCCCATGTCGCAAAGTGCGTCCCGGCCACTCCATTCAGCACACGCGGATGCGCCCCCATTTTTTCGTACAGATGGTAATGTTTGCCCTGCCCAAAAAGATAGAGATCAAAATCACTAAAGATAGATTCCTGTTCTGTTTCTGTCATAACACCTGTCCCCTGCCTGAAATCACAGCGTCTTTCTGTCATCAACCGCTCCTCTTCATTGTATCAAATACTGCTGGTCTTTGTTTTTAGCATAGCACTTTCGCCAAAACAAGCCGGAAGTAACGCGCCGGTTCACGCGCGAGAGCAGCAAGCAGCCCCGCCCGCTTCTCCCTCCCACCACACACACGGCCCCGCTGCATCTTTCACGCGCGAAAGGCATCAGTGGGCCACATGAAAACTGACCCCGCCACGATCTCAGGGTTTCTCACAAGTCAAGCCAGGGCCATCGCCAGCGAGGGTGCAGGGAGGGCAGCGTCCCTGCCGGGTGCGGGTGTCCCGCCTCTTTCTCTCCTCTTGCTTCTCGCCGCCGTCGGTGGCAAACGACTTTTGAGAATCCCTGGCCACGATCTCGCCCGCTCTTGACAAAAAGCTCAGGAGGTTTTATAAATATTTTATTTACAAAATAAATAAATAGATGGAGGAAGAAACATGGGGCATGGAGTCAGATTCCGCAGAGAAGGAGGGTTGCCGATCTATGGATAGCGCTGCGCGCCAGGGACATGCCCTGGCTCCCTTTCATCCACGTCTGCCGGCATTCTATTTTGGGGCGGATTATAACCCGGAGCAGTGGACGCCGGTCTTTGGTTTTGAGGATGAGGCGATCTGGCGAGAGGATATGCGCTTAATGAAGCAGGCTCACCTCAATATTGTGACCGTGGGCGTCTTTAGCTGGGCCGCGTTGCAACCAGACGAGCAGACCTATACCTTTGCCTGGCTGGATCGCATCCTGGAATTGCTGCACGAAAATGGCCTTGCTGTCTGCCTGGCGACCAGTACGGCGGCCATTCCAGCCTGGATGGCGCAGGCCTATCCAGATGTCCTCCCGGTGGATGAGAAACGGGTGAAACGGGGCTTTGGCGAACGCGCAAACTTCTGTCCGACCAGTCCGAACTTTCGCCGCCTGGCGCGCGAGATGGCCCGGCAGATGGCGCAGCGCTACGCAGAGCATCCTGCCCTGGTCCTCTGGCATGTCGGCAATGAATACTTCGGCGGCGCGACTGATCGCGGTTTGCCCTGCCACTGCGAACGCTGTCAGCAGCGCTTTCGTCAATGGTTGCAGACGCGCTATACCACCCTGGACGAGCTTAACCGTTGCTGGATGACGGCCTTCTGGGGACATATCTACACATCCTGGGAGCAGATTCAGATTCCCGGCCCCTTTACTGATCGTGGTGTGCAATGTCAGATGCTCGATTTCTCGCGTTTTGTGTCAGATATGTACCTGGAATGCTATCTGAATGAGGCAGAGATCTTGCGGGAAATCTCGCCGCAGATTCCCATCACCAACAATTTTCTGGGCACGCACAAGCCGCTGGATTTCTCCTCCTGGGCGGAACACCTCGATATCATCTCCTGGGATTCCTATCCCGCGCGTACCACGCATCCCGCTGAGACGGCCTTCCACCATGATTTGCAGCGCAGTCTCAAAGGCGGACAGCCCTTTATCCTCATGGAACAGACCCCCAGCCAGGTGCAGTGGATGCCGCAGAATCCGCTCAAGCGGCCAGGGGTGATGCGTTTGCTCAGTTACCAGGCCATCGCTCACGGGGCCAACGCCATCAGCTACTTTCAGTGGCGTCAATCGCGCGGCTCGGCTGAGATGTACCATGGCGCGATTGTCAGTCACGCCGGGCACGAGCACACCCGCGTCTTCCGCGAGGTCGCCGAACTGGGCGCGGAACTGGAGGCGCTGAGCCAGTTGCCCGGAGCTGATCTGCTGGGCGCGCGCGTACCGGCCAGAGTGGCTGTGCTCTTTAGCTGGCCCAACTGGTGGAACGTCGAATTTCTCCCCGGTCCCAGCGATCAACTCAGGTACCTGGACGAAGTGCTTCTCTACTACCGCGCGCTCTGGGAGGCTCATATCGCCGTCGATATTGTCTTCGAGGGGAACGACCTTCACAATTACGATCTGGTCATCGCGCCCCTGCTCAACATGGTCAGCGAACGGCAGGGGCAGACCATCGAAGCATATGTCGCCAGCGGCGGTACCTTTCTGGCCAGCTATTTCAGCGGCGTCGTCAACGAGCACGCCCTGGCCTGGCAGGGTGGCTACCCCGGTCCCCTGCGCAGGACGCTGGGTATCTGGGTGGAGGAATTTGATCCGCTGGAGCCGGAGATGAGCAATACCGTGGTTGTGCCCGCTGATTCGTCACTGTCTGCCGGTCGCTATAGCTGTCAGCGCTGGTGCGATCTGCTCCACCTGGAAGGCGCGCGGGCGCTGGCCACCTTCGCGGAAGACTTCTACGCCGGTCGACCAGCCATCACCGAGCATGTATTTGGACGTGGACGTGCCTATTACGTCGCCACGCGTCCCGCCGAGGAGCTGATCGCCTCCCTGGTCGCCTCCCTGAACCAGAATTTGCGCCTGGCCAATCCCTTGAGCGCCCCGGCGCGCGTCGAAGTCATCCAGCGCCAGGGCCAGCACCACAATTATACCTTCGTGCTCAACCACGCCGACACAGCCGCCGCCATCACCCTCGCGCAGCCCATGTACGACCTGCTCACGCAAACCCTGCATCCTCAGATCCTCCAGCTCTCTGCCAAAGGCGTTGCCATCCTGGTCGACGCGGCGGCGGTGGCCTGGACAGATAGGCGGACGCGATGTCCCGGGCAGATGGAGCCGAGACAAAGGCTGGCACGAGGATAGCCGGGGCAGGCGCCGCTGCCCCGCTCCAGAGGCGGTTTTCTCAAAGGCGCCGCTCTGAGAAAACCGTCACAGGAGCGAGGATATGAGAACGACACCTCTCATATCCTCGCTCCTGTAGCAGCGGAGCAGCGCCTCCTTCGTCTGGTCTACCCCAGGCACCTGTTACCGCCCTCAAAAAAGAACGCCTCCATTGTCTGTTTAATCCCCCAAAGGTCTTTTTATCCCCTCAGAAATGTCTTACCCCTTGACAAAAGCCCTTTCCATCTTTTATTTTAATTACTGAATAAATTAATATCTGGCAGAGCTTTAGCCCGGTACCCTTCTGCGCGGTTGCTGTTGTGGGAGGTCCGGGCGAGCGATTGTATGCTACTCCCATGCCAGGATGGCGGAAGGTCGAGTGATCTTTCGCTGAAAAACACAGGGATTGTGTTTGCAATGCAAGGAGGACAAACATGATGTTTCGTTATCGCAGGATGCAACTTGCCTGGATGTTCGGCTCGGTGCTCACGGTGACGCTGCTTGGCGTGCTGCTGTGTACTCCTCTGGCGGGCAGGATATCCACTGCTCATGCCGCGACCAACACCAGCCAGTTCAAGGGGGTGAACTGGGCGGACCCACGAGATAACTATGCCAATGATCCTGTAGTGCCATCGGGGCTGTCGACGGCGGATAGCTACTCCACCACCTATGCCAAGGCCACGGCCATTATCAGCGGGTTTGCCAGTAACCTGGGCTCAAATACCGTGAGGCTGCCGATTAATCCGTATACCGTCAATGGTTCCTTCTGGAATTCGTACACTGGAGCCATCGACGCGGCCACGGCCCAGGGTTTCAAGGTCATTCTGAGCTACTGGGAGGGCACCGGCTCCGCCAAGGATGGTCTGATCGACAATACGACGAGCTACTGGGCCATGTGGCAGACTGTCGTCAACAAGTATGGCGGCAATAGCCTGGTCTACTTCGAGCCGATGAACGAACCATTTGGCTACAGCCAGAGCGCGTGGGCCAATCTGGCCGCCCAATGGATCAGCACCTATTCCTCGGTGCCGAAAAGCCGCATCTTTGTCAGCGGTACCGGCTATAACGACAACGTGACCAGCGTGTGCGCGGATAGCCGCTTGAACGGAACCTTCCTTTCTCTGCACCATTACGGCTTCTGGAATACCAGCCAGACCAGCGTTTCCGGCTGGGTCAGCGACCTGGAAAACCGCATCGGCTCGTGTGCCTCGCGCAC
>DASZXF010000340.1:0-3224 GCA_035546055.1 Ktedonobacteraceae bacterium | reverse complement strand
AGAGAGCAGAGGGCATTGGAAGCGCTGAGCGCGAAAGCCATTGGTGTGCTGGAACTGCGTGGTGGGATACATAGGCAAGCCAAGAGGGCAGAGTGGGGTTCCATCGGCGAGGCGCGCAAAAGGCGTTTTGGGAGACTGCCTGAGGGGAACAGCAGCCATGCCTCCATGACGAGCAGCGGCTTCATACACGTACCAGGCATCAGAAGCCGCATCGCCAACGACGTTGGTCGGAAACTGCTGGAGAGCCAGGACCGCCTGATGGGAGAGCGGGCGAAAAAACGTGATATCGTTGGCGTTGAAGGGCTGAGTGTATTCAGCAAGCACGACGGCTCCATACTCGGCGACGATGGAGGCAGCGACGCCGGTGCCGTAGCCCCAGAGGAGTTCTTTCTTCTCTTTGGTCGAACCGTCGGATTGCTCCTGGTTGGTGCTGCGCTTGACGCCCAGCCTGCAATCAGGATCACCTGCCAGGCTGGATTACTTGCTCTTGTATTGCTGTGAGGTATCGTTCGACTGGGCCTGTGAGAAAACGCGGGTTTCGAGCAATAGATTACTTGCACCCCTCCCGAGAGGGATTGAAACCCATCTGGTTATGCCGTTCTACCATTTGCTGTTCTCGATGGCTAAAGACACTACAGTCGCACTTCTTTTTGGGAATCCCAAGCTCACCATGCTCGGAAAGGCTCAGTTTAAAGAGGAGCCAGACGAGTCAGGAGCTGTTGGGCCAGCCCTTCCATGCGAGCGGTGGTCAAGGTCATGGTCATCCCAGCGTAGAGGGTGCAAGAACGGCCATGCAGGCAGCGGTAGACATTCCAACTCTGGACGCGCTTGCCCCGGAGGAGGCGGCGCGTGGCGGTAAAGGAGCCATGTCGACCCTGAAAGGTGAGGGTCCTGGTGTTGGCAAGCCAGGCGAACCATTGAGCAGAGTCAGGCGTGAGATCAAGGACGCCTTTGTCGGGATCGACGATCTGATACCCGCCATCAGCGGTGAAGGCAATCATGGGAACGGCACGAGAGGGCGGGCGAGGGCGGGGAGGGGCGTCAGAGACAGGAGGAAGAGCCGCAACCGTGGCAGGAGAGGCGCTGGCCGTTGGGGGAGGAAGCGGAGGAGAGGGACGGGTGGACGAGAGCTGGAGAAGCGCCAGGGAGAGACGCGTGACTTGCTCTTGCAAAGAGAAGATCTGGAGCTGCATTTGAGCCAGTTGAGAGAGGACATCGGGGGGAGGCAGGGAGGGTGGAGGAGCAGCCGAGGAGGCAAAGGCAGGCGGGAGGTGGCGACCATGGGTATCAGCCACCTGCTGGATTTGGGTGAGGCTCAAACATTTCTGGCGTGCATCATCGGGATGAGGGATGGCTGTCAAACCCGCCTCATGCAGCCACAGACGGAGGGTTTTGGGATCGATGCCCAGGATGGCACCGACGTGAGAGAGCGGAAAAAGATCCATGACGATTGCTCCTTTCACGAGAGCAGACGGGCCTGGTGGTCAAGCAAGCCGAACAGATGAGTCCCCGCGAGTCCCAGGGAAATGCCCACGAGTCCCAGGGAAACGCCCGGCCTGGTGGCCAGGTAAGCCGAACAGATGAGTCCCCGCGAGTCCCAGGGAAATGCCCACGAGTCCCAGGGAAACGAACGCGAGCGGTGGGGAGGGTGCCGAGAAAAGCAAGCGGGTTTTAGCCCGCCTTGAGGCGGCGGCGCAGATGGAAGGTGGCGGCCAGCGTGTTGTGCCACTGCCGCCAGGCGGACCAGGCGAGGACGAGCGGCACACTGGCAGGCAGAACAAAGAGGAGGCGTGCGAGCAGATGATGCCTTTCGCGCAGGCTCAGCTCCTGGTTCTCGTGGACCTGGATGGAGAGCAGGAAGGCCAGGGAGAGCAGGACGAGCGTCAGAAAGCGGTACCAGCCGTGATAGCTGCGCAGTTCGTACTGATCCATGCCGACATGCTTGCCCGTCGCGAAATCTTCTTCAATGCTCCACCGACTGCCTGTCACCTTCGCCAGCCGGGCGAGTGGGGTGGGCTGCGGGGCGAAGACCAGAGCAAAAGTGATGCGGTGCGGTTCCTCCAGGAAGCGGCGCAGGAGCACGAAATGCTTGCCATCCTCCCGCCCCCGATGCCAGATGGGGAAGCAGAGCCAGTCAAAGGTGCGCGGACCTTGAGGGCCGGTGCTGGTGGCCAGGCGGGTCCAGGAGAGTTGTTCAGGCAAGAGAGCAGGCAACTCGCCCACCTCAATGCGTCGCAGGGTTCCATCAGGCAGGGTGAGTAGGATGGGTTCGGTGCAGGCCACCATGCCCACGTAGGCTTGTCCCTGCTCTTCCAACCACTGCCGCAGGGTCGGGTTGGCTCCGTAGACGCAATCGGCGACCACCCAGGAGGGGTGCAAGCCAGCCTCACGCACCCGGATCAGCATCTGGATGGCGAGTTCGGGTTTGGTGCGGAAAGGCAGGTCGGCAGGAATGCCGACGGTGCGGCAACGGGCGGGATCGTCGGTCCAACTGGTGGGCAGATACAGCTCGCGGTCGATCAGCGTGTGGCCGCGTGGGGTGATCCAGGAGAGAAAGACGCCCACCTGGCAGTTCTCCACGCGTCCAGTGGTGCCACAGTATTGGCGAGCTACCCCCGCTGAGTGCTGGCCTCGCTTGAGAAAACTGGTTTCATCGATGGCGAGCACGACCTGGTCTCGCCCCAGGGTCTCGACAACCAGTCGGCGCACTTCATCACGCACGCCGTTCTCGTCCCAGACCGCCTCGGCCAACAAGCGCTGCATCCCGTAGGGAGTGGCTTCACGAGCCTGCTCGGCCATTTGCCAGCCGTTTTTGCGGGGAACGTCGGAGAGCAGCGCCTGGAAGAAACGCAAGGCTCGTTGAAATGGCTCGGGACGGGCAAAAAACGGGCGCAGGCGCTGATGCAGCAGTCGGAGTTGCTCCTGCCAATGCACAACATCACTGGCCTGGATCGGAGACCATGTGGTATTATGTAAGGACTTCATGTGATCTTCCCTTTCTCGATCATGCAGGGACAACAAATGCATCTCTAGCATGTCACAGAAAGCAAAGCATTGCATGAACAGCTTTCCTTCGGAAGAGGATCTTTTGGCTCAGGTTAGAAGTGCGACTGTAGTGCGAGAGGGGGGGAACTCGGGAGAGATTGAAACAGAAACCGCATAGCTACCACCATGAACCAGATGCGTACGTGGCGAGAGGGGGGGAACTCGGGAGAGATTGAAAC
>DASZXF010000339.1:0-5503 GCA_035546055.1 Ktedonobacteraceae bacterium | reverse complement strand
CCACTATAAACAGCCTCTTCTCAGACAAATACAGATGGATGGACCGGATTAACCAGCGTGAACACAGACCTGATGACGCGGGCTACCAATGTTCAGAACATTCTGGAGCGCCGCTACAGCCACATCGTTGGAGAAGACATTGGCATCACAGATCAGTACGGCATAGGAATGGCAATGCGACGAGAACGCGGCAGAAGAACTGGTACCGCCCAGGCCAAACTGGCCCTCGTTAAAAAAGTTGTGGCCCTCACCCTCGAAACCGCCGCCACCGGCAATCGCGGTCAATTCCTGCTCGCTCAATTCACCAGCAGGACAGGGAGGCAGCGCCTTCAACTCTTCCTCGCTGAGGGATTGACGATAGCTTTCATCTTTCCAGGCGCGCACGATATCGAATTTCATCTGAGTAGTATCCTTTCATTCTTAACAAAGATAATCTTTTGAGTGTGGGATCAAGCGATCCCTGACCTTATCGGGTCGAGGTGGTAAAGAGCACCCCGACCACCATAGACTGCCTGTTGCCAGGTAAATACAAGATAGATGGTGAAATTAACCGGCCATGGCGCAGGTTTCTTGTCTGGGACTCCCGATGTTGAGAACATCCTGGACCGCGAGCGCGGCGATGTCATTCGAGAACAGATTGAGATCGCAGATAATCACCGCGTAGGAATGCGTATGATGCGATGACGCGGCGGAACTGCTGGTTCCACCGACATCGACCCAGTGGCCATTGACCCAGTTGCCCCCGGTGACGGCGCTCAGTTCGTCGTCGGTAAGTTCTCCGGCAGGATTGGCCGGCAGAGCCTGCATCTGTTCCTCACTCAGCGAGTGGCGATAATTTTCATCTTTCCAGGCGCGCACGATATCGAATTTCATGTGAGCGTTTTCCTTTCAATGTGCGAGATATAAAACATGCGTTTGTTTGTTAGAGACTGGATTACCCATGTTCTCGACCTGGCGGAAGAGAAGAAACAATCTTTCATAGTCCAGGTCCATACAATGTGCAGAATCCTTACCCTGCGAAGCTGCAATGCTCAGTTCTGGGGCTGCCAATGTTCAGAACATTCTGAACAATGATGACAACCACGTCGTTAGAGAAGACATTGGCATCGCAGACCGCCACCACATACGAATGGGAGTGGTGCTGGGACGCTGCCGAGCTCGTCGTGGCGCCTACAGCGTGGGTCTGCCGATTGATATGGGAGGTGTAATGAACACTCGGCGCAGCAGGCGTCACCACCGGGGCACCACCGCCGCCGCCACTACCCAGACCACCGCCACCGCCGTAAACCATCCCCATCTCAGCTTCGCTCAGCTCGCCTGCCGGATTGACCGGTAGGGCCGCGCGCTGATCGGTGCTGAGCGCCTGGCGATAGTGTTCGTCCTTCCAGGCCCGCACGATGTCGAGTTTCATGTAACTCTTTCCTTTCTTGTATCTATGGCCACGGACCTTCGAGAGAGCCGCAGTGCTCTCTCTCAATCCGAAATGCCCGTCCCTGTAGCGCAACAGGTGCTACACTGGCCAGCGCGCCGGACAAACCAGCGACGCTCGCGCGACTAGCCCTGAACCTGGCTCCGCACAAGTTGCGCGTAATAGCCGTTCTGAACCATCAGCTCGTAATGATTGCCCTTTTCTACGATAATGCCGTGGTCGAGGACAAAGATCACGTCCGCGTCGCGAATGGTGCTCAGGCGGTGCGCGATGATGATCTGCGTGCAGGGAACCGTATGCAGATTGCGCTCCACCTGCTGTTCGGTCAGAACATCCAGGTTGCTCGTCGCTTCGTCAAGCAGCAGAATGGCCGGGTTGTGGGCCAGGGCTCTGGCCAGAGCCAGGCGCTGGCGTTGACCACCGGAGAGGGCGCTGCCGCCTTCGGAGATCAGGGTTTCGTACTCCATGGGCATTCTCAGCACATCCTCGTGAATGGCCGCCAGTTGAGCTGCTTTGACGATTTGTTCCATTGGCATCGCAGGATCATGGAGCGCGATGTTCTGGCGTACCGAGCCGCTGAACAGCGAGGTATCCTGCATCACGACCCCAAACTGGCGGCGCACGTCCTGGTAGTCCATGTTGGACAGCGGGAAATTGTCGTAGAGGATCTGCCCCTCGGTGGGGAGATAAAGACCCAGCAACAGCTTGCCCAGCGTGCTCTTGCCTGAACCCGTGCGCCCGACCAGCGCGACCTTCTGCCCTGCCTCGATGTGCAGGGTGATGTCGTGCAGCACTTTCGGACTTTCGGAGTCATAGGCAAAGCTGACATGTTCCAGATCCACGCGTCCGCTCAGGTAGGGAGGCGGGAGCGCCCTGGTGCGGTCCTGCTCAGGCTCGGCGGCGCTCACGTCGGACAGGCGCTCGAAATGCGCCCGCACAACCTGGAGCTGCTGCGCACTGCCGACCACCGAACTGAGTGGTCCCAGAAAGGCCGCCGCCAGGGCGTTGAGCGCGAACATGGTGCCCGTACTCATACTGCCGTTCATCACCTGAGTCGCGCCCAGCCAGAGCAGAGCCAGCGGCGTCAGCGAGCGCAAAACGGATTGCGCGCCACTGATGAGCACACTCAGATAATTGCGGCGCACCGAGATGTTCAACTGGTCCAGAAAGAGGTTTGTCCACTGCTCCAGAGCCTGTTGCTCGGCGCCCGCCGCCTTGAGTGTGGCCATGCCGGCCAGTGCCTCAGCCATGTACCCTTGCGATTTGCCCTGCGCGGTCAACTCGCGGTGCGAGAGATCGTGAATGGCTTTGTTGCTGGCCAGCAGTACGATAATTTGCAGCGCGCCCAGCGCCAGAGCCAGCAGGGCAAAGACCGATGATTGCAAGAAAAGAATAACGAAGTAAATAAGAACAGTGCTTCCATCCAGAAACGTACTGATTAATTGATTGCTCAGGGTATCGCGGATGACTGTATTGCTGGCCATACGCGTCAGCAGATCGCCGCTTGAGCGCACCTGAAAGAACTTATAAGGCAGGGTCAGCATGCGCTCAAAGAAGTCCAGCATCATGCGCATATCGATGCGCGCGCGCAGATGGACCAGCAGCCATTCGCGCAACAGCGAGGCGACGGTCTGAGTCATCACCATCAACAGCAGACCCACGCCCAGCAGACCCATCATGCTCATGAGCTTGAGGGGCAGCACCTCGTCGATGACGAATTTGGTCAACAGCGGCATGGTCAGACCAAAGGCCTGCAGCAGCAGCGAAGTACCCAGCACTTCCAGCATGGCAAACGGCGTTTGCTTGAGATACTGGAAAATGTAATCGCGCAGGGACAGATGCGGAGAAGCCGCCTCGCGATCAAAATGCACGCCTGGTTCCAGCGTAATCGCCACCCCGGTAAAGTTCTGATCGAACTCCTCCGGGGTCAGGCGCCGGCGTCCCTGGGCCGGGTCAACCACGTCCACACATCTGGGCGACCAGCGTTCGACCACCAGGAAGTGATTAAATTCCCAGTGAACGATGGCCGGCAGGGGAACATTGTAAAAGTTGCTGTTCTGGAGAGAGATGGCGCGCACCCGCATATTGTAATTGCGGGCGATTTTGACAATACTCAGCGCCGAAAGGCCATCGCGTCCCAGACCGCTTTGCGCGCGCAACTCGGTAATGGAGGTTTGCCGACCATGATAGCTCAGGATCATCGCCAGGCAGGCCAGACCGCACTCGGTCTTGCTCATCTGGGTAATCTCGGGGACGCGCCCGCGCTGCACCTTGCGCACCAGGGCGCGCACCGCCCGCCCGGAGGTGGTAGGCTTGTGTGGAATCTGCGTTTTGGGTCGCACGGCTGCTGGCTGCTGGATACGAGGAGTTACCGACGTTTCCAGCGCCGGACTCTCGCCCCAATCGGCCAGGTCGAGTTTTTGCGAAGGCTTCCCCATCTACCAACAACTCCCCATCAAAAAACGCTACGAAATTCCCAGACCGGTCAACGCGGAGAACAGCGATTGCGTTCCCACACTGGCCTCCACCACCACAATACTTCCCGCGTAGCTCGCCGCCGGGAAATCTGGCTCCAGCTTGAGCAGGGCCACCGCGATATGCTGGCTCGGTGCGCTTGTCTTACTCAAGCTCAGCCCATAGCGCGCGAGCGCCTCACCAACGCTGGTCGTTTCTGGCATCACCTGCACCATCGTGCCCGTGATATGCGAAGAAGAACCGGCTACCAGTTGCACCTGGGTTGTCTCACCCACGTGCAGGCGCTTGACCTGATCAGGCGCGAAAAAAGCCACAGCGTTCGCGCCGCCGGGAACCGTCCCGGCCTGGCTGCCACTGGCCAGGACAATGCCAGATCCCTGAAGAAAGATCGGTACCTGGCCGCACCAGGCCACCAATCCGGTGATAATCAGAAAGGCCAGCAGCAGCCACGCGAAAAAGCCGGCAGATAGCGAACTAAAATGCGGCAGGACATCCTTCTTACGCCCTTCTGCATAGTGCTTGAGTGCCTTCTCACGAAAAATCGCGTGTCGTTGTGCTGCCATAACCCCTCTCTACCAATCCGCTTCCTTCCGTAAAATCTTTCTACAAAACTAAGTATAGCAAAGGCAGCAAATAGACGTGGGCTAATCTCTCGTGCGGAAAAATGACGTAGCACGGCGCTTCACAAAATTCTCCTCACCTGTTAGAGGAAAAGTGTATTCTGAAAAGGAACTACCTGCCACCTGTATTTCATTGTTTGCTTGTTTTTGCCGTCTCCTTGCTGGTCCGGCAACGCAGTCATCAACCACGGATGAGCCATTTCATGCTCAGCTATTAGCTAATCCGGGCTATACGGAGGCTGTGTATTTGTGTTTCTCGATGTTTCAGTGTATCCTTTCGTTACTCCCCAATGGGAACAACCTCGCTTGCAGATGGCAGGCAGGATAGGACTTTGTACCCGTTTAAATTGCAGAGCTTTTGCAAGGATATCGGGGTAGAAAGGTATTTACGTGAAGACACAGAGGAGTATTTTGGAGGGATTACAGTTTCAGGGAAGAAAAATGGCGTTAAAAGTAGGAGCAGGCGTTGTTCTTACGCTTCTGATGGCCGTAGCTCTGGTCAGCCTGACGACTACTCAGGCTCACGCGGCTGCGAGCAATCAGCAGAGCTACACTATTGTCTACGGAGATACACTCAGTGGCATTGGCAGCCGCTTTGGGGTCAGCGTGGCTGACCTGGTTGCGGCCAATCACATCGCCAATCCTGATGTTATCTATGCAGGACAAACCATTGTCATCCCTGGTAGCAGTTCCGCCAGTACGACTTCCTCTGGCTCGTCCCAGAAGTTGAGCGGCTCCTACGAGGATATGATCCACCAGATCTTCGGCCAGTATGGCGACCAGGCGGTGCGCGTGGCTATGTGCGAGTCGTCCATGAACCCCAATGCCTATACTGGTGTCCTGGGCGCGGCTGGCCTCTTCCAGATCATCCCCGGCACCTTCGCCGGCACTTCCTACGCCGGCGGCTCGGTCTACGATCCCGCAACCAATATCCGCGCGGCCTACGAGATTTTCGCGCGCGATGGCTATTCCTGGCGCG
>DASZXF010000338.1:0-6217 GCA_035546055.1 Ktedonobacteraceae bacterium | reverse complement strand
AGGCAGAAACGCGCCGAGATGCCTCCTTTCACCGGTCTGGAAGAGGATACCTCCTACCACGAACGCTCCAGCGCTACCCGCAAACGTGAGCGCGATACCAGCATGCACCCGGTTCTGCCCAGGAACGTTCGCCGCGTGCGCCAGAGCCTCAGCGCGCCATTCTGGCAGCGCCGCAAAACCTGGCTGTTCGCCGGCCTGCTGATCCTCCTGTTGCTCATCCTGACCCCGCTGATAACGGGCCTGCTGCATAACACCGGTCAGCAGAAAAACGGTCCGGTCTCCACTACGTCCAGCATCCCTATCTCTAAATTGCAGAGCATTCCATCCAATTCGCACGAGTTGATCGTCGTGCCACCGCAGACGGATCATCCCGCGCCTCCCGTCTATGCCGCTGCGGCCTATTTGCTGGATGCGAATAACGAGACGACGCTGTTCGCGCAGAATGCCTTTACCCATCTGCCCATGCTGAGCACTACCAAGCTCATGACCGCTTCTCTGGCTATGGAGATGGGCAATCTCGATCAGCGTATCACAATCACGCAGGCTATGGAACAGGACATCAGTCACCTCAGCGCCGATAGCGCGCTCTTTGGCGTCAAGCTGGGCGAGACTTACAGCCTGCGCGATCTGCTCTATGGCCTGCTCTTTGTCTCTGGCAACGATGCCGCGCTGGTCATCGCCGATGCCCTGGCCGGCAGCGTCTCCGCTTTTGTGGACGAGATGAATCAGAAGGCACAAATGCTGGGCATGAACGATACACATTTCGTCAATCCGCATGGTCTGCTCGATCCCGGTCAGTATTCGTGCGCCCGCGACCTGGCTGTGCTCGGCCAGTATAGCCTGAGTATTCCCGCGCTCCAGCAGATCAGCGCGGCCAAAACCTACCGCATCGCCGCCGGCGGCAAACATGGCGAGCGCCAACTGATTAACGAAAATCAATTCCTCTGGTGGTTTCCGGGCGTCGATGGCGGAAAAACTGGCTTTGATGGCGTTTCTGACTTTGTACAGGTAATGTCTGTTACGCGCGACAAGCGCCACCTGATCGGCGTGACCATTCATACAACGAACTGGTGGACTGATATGCGCGATCTGATGAATTATGGCTTTAACAGCTACACCTGGATCTCTCCGCGCGACGTGGAAGCGGCGGGCCATCCCATTCCCTATGACAACCTGTGGAATTACTTCGCGTCGGATACGCAGGACGTGAGCGTGTCCCTGGCGTCTAATGAGCGCTATTATGTCTACAGTGGCTATACGATTTCGGGCGCGATTCTGACTTTCTTTGATAAGAACGGCGGCCTGAAAAAATTCGGCTTCCCGACAAAAATGCCCGTCCCGTCCAATGGCACCAGTGTCACACAGCAGTTTCAGCATGGCTCGATACTTTGTAATCTCAGCAATAACCAGTGTAGTAGTAGCGTTTAACAAAGGGATAAAAGCACGATGACCGCGAACGCAGATCGGCCCGATTTCGCCCAGGCCAGCGATCTCACCATGCAGACCTATCGCCAGGTAGCGGCAGTCTATGCTCAACACCACCAGATCAGCAGTCTGCCGCCGTTCTGGCAGGAAAACATGCGGCGTTTCGTTGCCGAGCTGCAAGCTCATCCTTCATGGCGGACTGAGACTGCCCTGCCCATTCTGGATGCCGGCTGCGGTCCCGGTCGCGATGCCCTGATCTTCGCCCGCCAGGGTCTCTCAGTCCATGCCATTGATCTCTCGCCTGAGATGCTGGCGCAGGCCCGCCAGTTCTGCCTGGACCAGCCGGGCAGCGAGCGCCTCAGTTTTCAGCAGATGGACATGCGCCGGCTGGATTTTCCCGACCAGTCGCACGCGGGCGCCTGGGTGTCCGCCTCGTTTCTGCACATTCCCAAACAAGAAAACCTGTCAGTCTTGCGCGAGTTGATCCGCGTGCTCATCCCCGGCGGCGTGCTGACCCTGCTGGTCAAAGAGGCCGACGATAAACCCGACGAGCGCTATGACCTGCACATGGCCAGCGGCACTCCGCGTTTCTTCGCGCGCTATCGCGGCGGCGAACTGTGGGATTTGCTGGAACGGGCAGGTCTGCGCGTAATGAACCTGGCCAGTCACCCCAACAAGTCCGGCGATAGCTGGCTGGGTGCGCTGGCCCGCAAGCCTGCCTGAACACCCGGACGCGGCTAAAATGGCTAACCACACCCATTTCCTTGTCCGTTCTTTCTCAGTTTGCTATACTGGCCAGGATATAGAGGCGTTGAAAGCAGAGAGGGTTCGTTTCATGGTGAATGACAATACAAAAACGACAGTAAGCACGACAACAGAAGCTCCAGCGGCGCTGCCCGGCACCCCGCATCCCGGCACACGGACGCGGCGCGGTCCTTTGCGCCAGGCTCGCCTGGCCCTGGCCATCTCCGCAGGCAAACTGGTAGGCGCGTCCGGGCGCATCCTGGGCATCGGCGGAGGCACCAGCCTGCCCGGCATGGTAGCGCGGCGCATCGATCCCGATGTCCTGAAGTCTGTCATGAGCGGCACCACAGCCAAAAAGATCGTGATTACCGGCAGCAATGGCAAAACTACCACCTCGCGGATGATCGCCGAGATGGCGAAGGAGAGCGGCAACCGCGTCTCGCACAACCGCTCAGGCTCCAATCTTTTGCAAGGCGTCACCTCGGTCGCGGTCAATTTCGCCAGCGTCGGCGGCGAGTTGAACAGCGATGTGCTGGTCTTTGAAATCGACGAGGGCACCATGCAGCACGTGGTACCAGAGATTCAGCCCGATGTCGTGGTCATTACCAATATTTTCCGCGACCAGCTCGACCGCTTTGGCGAATTGTACGCCGTAGCGCGCAGCCTGGATAAAGTCCTGGAGGGTCTACCCGAAAGCTCGACAATTGTTCTGAATGGCAACGATCCCCAGGTCGCAAACTTCGGTCAGAACGCCAGGGCCAGGCGCGTCTTCTTCGGTTTGAATACCACAGAAGTTGGCACGCCTGTGCCGGAGCAATCCGCTGACGTAATTCGCTGCATCCATTGTCAGGAAGACCTGGATTACAAAGTTGCCTACCTCTCCCATCTTGGTCTGTACCGTTGCCCGAACTGTGGCTATACCCTGCCAGATCTGAATATCGCCGCCACCTCGGTCAAGCTGGCCTCGGACGGCAAGGGAGCAACGCACGCCACCCTGAGCACCCCGGAGGGCGAACTGGAAGTTGAGATTCCCCTGCCCGGCGTCCACAATGTCTACAACGCGGCGGCGGCGGTCGGCGCGGCCCTGGCGGCGGGCTTCCCCAAAGAAAAGCTGCCCATCGCCCTCAGCAAGCTCCAACCCGCCTTCGGACGCCTGGAAGAGATTAAAGCCGGCGACCAGACCATCTACCTGGCCTTCGTCAAAAACCCCACCTCCTTCAACCTGATTATGCGCCTGATTATGCAGCATCCCGGCCAGAAACATCTGCTGCTGGCCGCCAGCCATACCGTCGTTGACGGAGAAGACTTCTCCTGGCTCTGGGATCTGGAGGTCGAAGAGATGGCCCCCTCGATTGTTGACGCCATCTGTAGCGGCAACAAGCCCGAAGAGCTGGCCATGCGCCTCAAATACGCCGAAATCGATCCCCAGCGTATTCGCATGATTGAGGACCGCGAGCAAGCCCTGGACGCCGCCCTCCAGAACGCCGGCCCCAACGGCACCCTCTACGTCCTCGCTACCTACAGCCCCACGCAAGAACTGCGCCGCATCATGCAAAAACGCGGCTGGGTCAAACACTTCTGGCAAGAGTAACTCTAAACAAAAAGAGGTGAGCCGACACGCCGGTTCACCTCTTTTTGTTTAGAGCTACTCTTGCTAAATCTCCTGATAGACAACATACTCAAAAAAATGGTAAATGCGATAGTGGGAAGGATTGGCTGCAGCTCGCTGTTGCATGATGAGTTCCTGGGGCGAACCGGCGGCGAAGATGTAGCCGGGATGCGGCGTGGAACGCACGATGGTACGATAAGGCAGGTAGCGATCCTGGGCAGGCCGCATGTCCTTTTCAACGGCGCTGCAGATGATCTTTTCGTCGCTGAGATAGATGAGAATGTTGCAGGTCCAGTAATCGGAGTAGAGACGCGTGGCGCCTGCCTGTTGCAGATCTTGCACCAGCGTCTGCTGTTCTTCAAAGCGCGCCTGGGTTACGGGCATTTGCAAAAGCGAGCGCACAGTGCCCGTGGCGAGGATGGCCACGACCAGCAGTAGCAGAGCCGCGCGCATCCACCATCTGACGGTGTTGCGGCGCTGACTCAAGCCCCGCCAGAGAGGCCAGAGGAGAATGGGCAGCACCAGGAAGAGGCAGGTGAGGTAGCGAAAAGCGGTATCAGGATAAAGGGCAGGGTTTGCCGAAATGGTATAGGCGAGCAGCGTCAGGCCAGCTCCCACCAGAACGGCCAGGCGTCCGCACTGGAGAACCATCTGGCGCCGCGTCTGCTCATCAGCGCTGGTGGCCTTGCGGAGCAGACGAAGGGCGGGTCCGGCCTGGCGCTTGAGGACCAGCAGAGCCGCGCCAGTAGTGATGACACCGAGCAGCAGATAACCGGCGCTCCAGCCGCCCTGCGCGATAATACAGGGCACGGTGGCGCTGGTGTAGGTGCCAGCGGGGGGAAAAACAGCGGGTGCGCAGGACCAGGCGCCGCCAGTGGCCATGGGCAGAGAGATAAAGAACATGCCCGCCAGTTTATTCAGCCAGGTCATATGAGCCGCCGCGAACTGGCTTGCGCCGGCACCGCTCTGGCCGAAGAGGACAAAAAGCGAGTTTTCGTACCAGGGAGCCGTAAGATTGTAGTAAATCAGAGGCAGCCCCCCCACGATCAGGCCAATTAGCAGGCCGAGTCCAGGCCACCTGAGCAGTTCGCCACGACAAAAAATGACCAGCAGTACAACCACGGCCAGCACAAATGGTCCGGCCAGCATATCAACCCAGAGCGCCTGACCTATGACCAGGCCCAGCAGGGCGTACAGTCCGATGCGCTTCCACCTGGCCCGCGCGTCCTCCGGCTGTCCCGGAGCGAAGGTCAACGCCAGACCGGTGGCGATCAGGCACATCAGCGCCACGAACATTTCCAGCTCTGGATACTCTCCCGATGCTCTGAGTTGCAAAAAAAGCACATCCGGCGAACCCAGACTCAACAGCATGACCATCGCCAGCGCGTAACCACGGCTCTCATAGAGCATCCGCACCAGATAATACATGCCAATGAGAAAAATCAGAAAGAACAGAACCAGAGGTACACGCAGCATAAACAGGGAACTGCCAAAAAGGCGAAAAAGAGGCGCAGCCAGGTATCCCTCCAGCGGTCCCAGGTAATTGCCGCCATAGAAGAAAACTGGATGATCGCCCTGAAAGGCCACGTGCAGCGCCAGCACGCCCATGTTGCCCTCATCGCTATCCGTATACGGCCAGTTAAAAAAGATCAGGACCACGCGCAGCAGGGTCGCCAGAGCCACACACAGCAGCATCCAGCGCTCGTAGATTCCCGGCCCGCGCCAGCGTTTTACCATCGTTGACATATGTTACCCACTCGTCTTTAAAGTTCACTTTGTCAAACGCATGAGCGGCGAACAAAGTCGCAACAGCGGTCAGACCTCCCAATTGGAAAGGAAACTTGACGCACAGGGGTCGATCAGGCATACTACGGTTGTTATCATGAAGCAGGATGTTGTCTCAGGAGAGCACCATCCAATCCAGGGCATGAGCCGCGCGTCGCCTTCCTGGCAGACCAGCGCGGCAAGCAAGCATGTCCGCACTAACAGGTAGAGGAGCTACTTCTCATGAGCAAACCCGTCAAAGATACCGGTATGGTGCTGAAAATCTGCCATCTCTATCCCACGCTGATGAGCGTGGCCGCCGACCGGGGTAATCTTTTCTCGATCCAGAAACGCTGCGAATGGCGCGGGATCAAGACGGAGGTCGATCCAGTCTATGTCAAGCAAACGCCCGATTTCACGCAATACGACCTGATCCTGATCCACGGCGCGGCGGACCGCGAGATGGAACTGGCGGCGCGCGATATTCAGTTTAAAGCGGCCTCACTGCGCGAAGCCGCCGATGCCAACGTGGTCTTTCTCTGCGTCTGCGCCGGCTTCCAGTTGATGGGCCACTACTACCAGCCGGCTCAGGGCGCGCGTCTCGACGGCGTGGGTATCCTCGATATGTATACCCAGGGCGGTGGCGAACGTTTTATGACGCATATGGCAATGGAG
>DASZXF010000337.1:0-1706 GCA_035546055.1 Ktedonobacteraceae bacterium | reverse complement strand
AAGGGAGTACACCGTTATGAGGAGAACCACGCGTATCGAGACGACGAAGGACTATGGTTCCTTTCTCGCTGGACCTCTATCAACAGGTCAGCCTTCTGTCCTTACAACTGAGCAAGCGGATGCCCTGTTTGCGGCCCACGGAAAGACGTTTTACTTCGCGGCCCGCTTCTTTCCCGGCGCCTATCGTTCTGCCATTGTGGCCCTCTATGCCTTTTTCCGCACCCTGGATGACCTGGTCGACGAGCGCCCGGCAGGATGGCGCCCAGACCCGGTACGCCAGGAGGTGGAAGCCTGGCAATCCTGGTTTCGCGCTGGCTCTTGCGCCCGAGCACCGCGTGAGCCGTTGGGGACAGACCTGGCGGCGGTGCTGCATACCTACCAGATCCCGTCAGTGCTCTTTGGGGATTTCCTGTGTGGTCTCCTGACCGATCTGGAACCACGAGTATTTCGTGACTTTCCCGAACTTTCCCGCTATTGTTACCAGGTTGCGGGCACTGTCGGTCTGGCTCTGGCCCATCTCCTGGGCGCGCGCTCTGCCCAGGCGCTGGAAGCGGCGCGGCATCTCGGCATCGCTATGCAGTTGACGAACATTTTGCGGGACGTAGGTAGCGACCTGGCGGCGGGCCGGATCTATTTTCCCCAGGATGAACTGGCATCCTTTGGCCTGTCTGCCTCTCGCCTGTATCAGCTCTACCAGGAACGTCAGGGACCAGATGACGCTTTTCGCGCGCTGATGCGCTATCAGATTCGACGCGCGCGTCTTTCCTATATGGCCGGGTTACCTGGCTCCTGGCTGCTTCCTCGCGAATGCCGTTTCCCTATTTTACTGGCGGGCCGGCTCTACCAGCGCATTCTGACGCTGATAGAGCGCCGCGATTACGACGTATTGCGTGGACGAGCCTCTACAAGTCTGTTTACCAAGCTCCAGGAAGCTGGTGTTGTCTTTCTCCTCGCATCTCTCTGGCAATCTGGCGAGGCGAAGCTGCTCACCGAGGTGGATGTGCGCTATGAACACTAGGGGATTTCTGCTCATCCTGGGGACGCTCCAAACCTTGCTCGCGCTACGAGTCATGGAACGCCTGCTGCGTACCGCGCGAGGCGAACGCGTGCAACCGGCTCCTGCGCTGCGTCATCCAGCAACGCTCTCTATCATTGTGCCTGTTCTCAATGAATATGCTCGCCTGGCTCCTTGCCTGGAGGGGTTGCTTGCGCAGGGTGAGGAGGTTGCTGAAATCCTCGTGGTCGATGGCGGTTCGCGTGATGGCACGCAGGCGCTGGTGGCCGCGTATGCACGGCACGATCCGCGTCTCCGCTTGCTTGATGCCAGTCCTATCCCCGCTGGCTGGAATGGGAAAGCGTGGGGACTGCACTCTGGCTTGCAACAGATCGCGCCAGCGTCGGAATGGGTTCTGACGCTGGATGCCGATGTCCGTCCCGCGCCGCTGCTGGCACGCTCGCTACTGGCGCACGCGCTGAAAACCGGACTGGAAGCGTTCAGTGTCGCTACCCTCCAGGAAATCGTCGGGAGCGGGCAAGGACTCCTGCACCCTGCGCTCTTGACCACCCTGGTCTATCGTTTTGGCATCCCTGGCCATGCGATCCGCGCGGTTCAGGAGGTCCAGGCCAATGGCCAGTGCTTTCTCTGTCAACGCGCCCTGCTTGCTCGTCATGGCGGGTTCACCTGCGCGCAAACCTCCTGCTGTGAA
>DASZXF010000336.1:0-1630 GCA_035546055.1 Ktedonobacteraceae bacterium | reverse complement strand
CAGAAATTTCACCTCGCCTGTCGTTGTCGCCTCGAACAACAGCATCCACGCCCGCAGCAAATGCAGCCGCTGCTGCAGGACTGCCACCTCCTCTGAGGGCAGCGTATCATGGCCATCCTGTTTGAGAACTCCCTCCACGCGTGCCATGATCTGCTCTACCTGCATGTGTACTCTCATTTGCTGGGCATCCGCTGTCGAAGCAAAGGCAGCGATCAGGTAGTAGGCCACAGTTAGCGCCAGGCGAGCATGTTTGCCCACCACCGCATCCGGGAGGATCATGATCCAGCGGTACAGGGTATGAGTCTCACCATGCAACCAGATATCCTCGGCTGTGTGCTCCAGCAGTGAAGCCGCGTAAGCGAAATCCGCAGCCTCCAGGGCGTGAGCGATGGCCTCGCGCATCTCACCTTGCGACTCATACCAGCGTGCTGCCCGTAGCCATACAGACGGTATATGTTCCGCCTGTGTGGCCTGTAAATGCGCAAGGAGCACCTCGCGAAAGAGATCGTGGAAGCGATACCATTGCCGTTGTTCATCCAGCGGGATCAGAAAAAGGTTATTGCGCTCCAGAGCCTCCAGCATTTTCTGGCTGGCTGGCTCCCCGGTGACAGCCTGACACAGGCTCGCGTTCAGGCGTGGGAGCACGGCGATCTGGAGTAAAAACTGCTGCAGAGGCACGGGTTGTTGTTTCAGAATCTCTTGCTGGATATAATCCATAAGATACCGGTGACTTCCCGTAAAAGTCTGGAGAAAGGTTGCCCGGTCTTCGCGTCTGCGTAAAGCCAGCGTGGCCAGTTGCAAGCCCGCGATCCAGCCTTGCGTGCGATCCTGCAACAAGTTTACCTCTTCTTCCGAGAAAGGGAAACCCTGGGCCTGAACAAGAAAGCTGGTCGCCTCTTCCTGGTTAAAGTACAGATCGGGATCGCGGATTTCGAGCATCTGGCCCCGCATGCGCCAGCGAGAGAGCGGCAAGTCAGGATCGATGCGGCTGGCCAGCACCAGATGCAGGTTGACCGGCAGATGGTCGAGCAGGAATGTGAGGGCTTCGTGAATCGCCTGATCCTCAATCATCTGATAGTCGTCCAGCACCAGGATGATCTCGCTGGCCTGTTCCAGGATCTCATTGATGAGCGTTGTCAGGATGGCCTGGATGGGCGCCGGCTGGGGGGTAGAGAGCATGTGGAGCGCGTCCTCTCCGACAGCAGGCAGGTAAGTGCGCAGCGCCGCGACCAGCGAGACCCAGAAGCGGATGAGGTCGTTGTCCCATGCATCGAGCGAAAGCCAGGCCACCTTGCGCGCAGAAGAACGCATCCGGGTCGCCCATGTGGAGAGCAGCGTCGTCTTTCCGCTGCCAGCAGAGGCAGAAAGCAGGGTTAAGCGGTGAGCAGACACCGCGTCCAGGTCTCTCAGCAAGCGCTCTCTCGGGACCAGCGCCGGAGGGAGCTGAGGATGAGCGAGTTTCGTCTGTAACAGAAGCATCCGGTTCTTGCTTGAAGCCTGGGACATAAATTCTCTCCATTGTGTTTTCTGCCTGTTTACCTCTGAGTGTGTCTGAACCCTCTCGAAGCGCATGCTCGCGCCTGCGGCACTCGCCCGACTTTAAGGTGAGGCGATAACATGCGCGCCACGC
>DASZXF010000335.1:0-4027 GCA_035546055.1 Ktedonobacteraceae bacterium | reverse complement strand
GCAAGATCCTTCCTCCAGCGCCCCTGTGATTCCTCTGGTCGCTGTTTCACGAGACAGGCATGAGCCGTTTCCGCTCTCTTTCGCGCAACAGCGCCTCTGGTTGCTGGAACAGTTGAATCCCGCTACACCCCTCTACAATATGCCGCTGGCCCTGCGTCTCTCTGGACCGGTGGACCCGGACAGGCTGAGCTACGCCCTTGGCGAAGTGCTGCGGCGTCACGAGGCCTTGCGTACGGCGTTTATTGAGCAAGGAGGCGTGCCTTTCCAGCAGATTGTCCCGGCCTCGGCTCTGTCCCTGCCTGTGCTGGACTTACGCCATGTGAGCGCGGACAGCCGTGAGCGGGAGGTGCAGCGCTACGCCAGGGAAGAGGCCGAGCGACCCTTTGATCTGACCGAGGGCCGTCTGCTGCGGGCGTGTCTGCTCCACCTGGCGGAAGAAGAGTTTGTCTTTCTGCTCACCCTTCACCACATCGCCGCCGACGCGTGGTCGGTGGAGGTGCTGTATCGCGAAATCCTGGCTCACTATCAGGCCGCCAGGGAGGGACGCCAGGCGGCGTTGCCTGAACTGACCATCCAGTATGTCGATTACGCGCTCTGGCAGCGGCGCTGGTTGCAGGGCGAGGCGCTTGAACGCCAGCTTGCTTACTGGAAAAAGCAGCTGGACGCCCTGCCCGCCGTACTGCCGCTGCCGGCTGATCGTCCGCGTCCCGCTGTGCAGACCTTTCGCGGGGCTACCCACGCCTTTCATCTCTCTCCCAGGCTGACCGCTCAATTAAAGGCGCTCAGCCAGCGCGAGGGCAGTACGCTCTTTATGACTGTGCTGGCGGCCTTCCAGGTCTGGCTGGCTCGCCATAGCGGACTGGATGATATCGCCGTGGGTACGCCGATTGCCAATCGTTCGCACCCCGAACTGGAAGCGCTGATCGGCTTCTTCCTCAATACCCTGGTCCTGCGCACACGCCTGTCTGGCAATCCCAGTTTTCGCGCTCTGCTGCAACAGGTGAAGGCTATGACCCTGGACGCCTTTAATCATCGCGATGTCCCCTTTGAGCTGGTGGTGGAGGCGCTGCAACCTGAGCGCAATTTGAGCTACGCGCCGCTTTTCCAGGTGCTCTTTACCCTGCGCACAGCAGCGGCGGCGCCTGCCCGGAGCCAAAACCTGGATTTCCGCTTCCAGGCCTTCGAGGCTGAACAGACGCTGGCCAAGTGCGATCTTTCGCTGGATATGGTGGAGACGAGCGTGTACGGCAAGGCCATTTTGTCCGGCAAGTTCGAGTATAACTGCGACCTCTTCGACGCGGCGACTATCGAACGCTTCGCCCGGCGCTTTATCGCTCTGCTGGAAGAGATTGTCAGCCATCCAGCCCGGCCTATCCAGCAGTTGAATCTGCTCTCCGAGGCTGAACGCGAGCAATTGCTGATCGACTGGCATGTTGAGAGCCGCGCCCAACCAGGCGAGCTTTGTTTCCCTCAGTTATTTGAGATCCAGGCTGCCCGCACTCCCGCCGCTACGGCGCTGGTTTACGAGGACGAGCGACTGAGTTACGCGGAACTGAACGCCAGGGCCAATCAGCTTGCCCATTATTTACGCGCGGCGGGAGTCGGCCCGGAGGTGTGCGTGGCTGTCTATATGGAGCGCGGCCTGGACGTGGTGGTGACGCTGCTGGGCATTCTCAAGGCAGGCGGCGCGTATGTCCCCATCGATCCGACAACTCCCCGCGAGCGGCGAACCTTTATCCTGGGGGAGATTCAGGCGCCCATCATGATGAGCCAGGAGCATTTGCTGCCCGCCCTGGTCGGGGAAACGGCGCGGGTGATCTGCCTGGATCGCGACCGGGAGATGCTGGCGCGCGAACCTGTGCATGATCCCGTCCACACGCTCACGCCGCGCAACATGGCCTATATTATCTACACCTCCGGCTCGACGGGTCAGCCCAAGGGGGTGATGATTGAGCATAGCTCGGTGGCCAATCTGATAGAGGCGCTCAAGCGAACGGTCTATACGCGGGAGCAGGAGACGCCCCTGCGCCTGGGCCTGAACGCGGCCCTGACCTTCGATGTCTCGGTTGGCCAGCTTGTGCAACTGGCCTGCGGGCATACGCTCCATATCATTCCCCAGGATGTGCGCTTTGATCCAGGGGCGTTTGTGGCCTATCTCCAGCGCCATGCCTTGCAGGGCTTTGACTGCACGCCGGGACAACTGCGCCAGTTGCTGCTGGATGGCCTTTCAAAGCAGGCGGTGCCGACTCTGGAGTATGTGCTGGTGGCCGGCGAGGCCATCGATGCCGCCCTCTGGCAGACTCTTTTGCAGGATGGCGCGGGCATCTACTACAATCTGTATGGTCCCACGGAGGCGACGGTCTACGCTACCGGCTGCCGCATTCAGGCGCCCCTGTCCGGGCCAATCATCGGTCGTCCGCTGCTCAATCTGGAGGCGTATGTGCTGGATGCCTCGCTGCAACCGGCTCCCATCGGCGTGCCGGGCGAACTCTATATCGGCGGCAGCGGCCTGGCGCGCGGCTACTTTAAGCGGCCAGATCTCTCCGACGAGCGCTTTCTGCCCCATCCATTCGACAGCCGGCCTGACGCGCGTCTCTACCGCACGGGCGATCAGGTGCGCTGGCTGGCCGATGGCCACCTGGAATACCTGGGCCGCCTGGATCACCAGGTTAAGATTCGCGGCTTCCGCATCGAACTGGGCGAAATTGAACAGCGCATCAGCCAGTTTCCGGCCATCCACGAATGCGTGGTGGTGGCGCACCAGGATCAGAAGGGCATTAATCAGGCGCTGGTGGCCTATATCGTGCCCAGGGACAAAGAGCAGGCGGAAACGCCGCTCATACAGGATCTGCGCGCCTTTTTGCAGCAGCATTTGCCTGATTATATGCTGCCGTCCTTCTTCGAGGTGCTGGAGTCCCTGCCTCTGACCACGAATGGCAAGGTGGACCGCAAGGCGCTGCCAGCTCCCAGCATGGGCAGCCGCGAGCTGCGCCAGTACGGTCCCCTGCCGCGCAATCCCCTGGAAGAGACGGTGGCCGAAATCTGGCAGCAGGTGCTGGGACTGGAAAACCTGGGCGTGCGGGCGGACTTCTTCGCCGTCGGCGGCCATTCGCTGCTGGCCATGCGCGTCATTTCACGTATCCGCGCGGTTTTCCAGATCGAGCTATCACTGCGCCGCCTGTTTGAAACGCCGACCATTGAAGGACTGGCCCAGGTCGTCGCCGCGTCTCTCCAGGAAGAACAGCCGCTGCTGGAGCCGCCGATTACGGCCAGACCCGCCGACTTCGCGGGCGCCATTCCGATCTCTTTCGCCCAGCAGCGCCTCTGGATTCTGGACCGCCTGGAACCGGGCAGCGTGGTCTATCACATGCCCTCCGCCCTGCGTCTCACGGGTCCGCTCAATCGCGCCGCCCTGGCTCGCAGTCTGAGCGAAGTGGTGGCGCGTCACGACATCCTGCGCACCTCGTTTCCGCTGCTGGATGATACCCCGGTGCAGGTCATCGCGCCGCCAGTTGAGGCCTTTCCTCTGCCCTTTACCGATCTCAGCCATCTGCCACCGCAGGAGCGCGAAGAGGCCATGCAACGCCTGATCGCCGAGGAGAAGCGCCAGCCCTTCCACCTGGACAGCGGCCCCTTATTCCGCGTGCATCTGATTGCCATGGGAGAAGAGGAGCATGTCATCTTCCTCACCATGCACCATATTATCTCCGACGACTGGTCGATGCGCATCATGGGACGTGAAGTCTCGCTGCTCTACCAGGCCTTCGTGGCCGGCAAGGACTCGCCGCTGGCTCCCCTGGCCCTGCAATATGCTGACTATGCCATCTGGCAGCGCTCATGGTTCCAGAAAGAGGTGCTGGCCCGCCAGTTGAGCTATTGGAAAACGCAACTGGCCGGCGCGCCCGCCCTGCTGGCCCTGCCGACTGATCGTCCGCGCGGACTGCTGCAAAACTCGCCCGGCGGCAATTACTATTTCCTGATCGATCAACCACTGACCCTGGCCTTGCAGCAACTCGGCCAGCGCACC
>DASZXF010000334.1:0-3559 GCA_035546055.1 Ktedonobacteraceae bacterium | reverse complement strand
CGTCAACAGCGTCTTTGGGGATGATTCATGTCATCCCCAACTTTTCTGAGGCGGCTTCAACCGCGTGTTGCGCCCCGCCCCCCTTTTTGGATGAGGTTTGGCGAGCGCGCAGCGCTCGCCAAACCACAACCATTCTCGTGGGTGGGGCGGGGAAACGCGCCATGCGGTGCTGGGAAGGTGGGGGAGGACTGATATTTCCCTTGGGGTGGAGAGGGGAAACGCCCCCTTGCGGCACTGGAAAAATGGGGGAAGATTGATAACCTCAGCGCCGCAGGCGCTGAACAGTCGAAAATGAGTTTGCTGATGGCACGAATGGAGGAGAGCAATGGATATTCTTATTGAGAAAAATCGTATGGTTCCTATGCGCGATGGCGTCAGGCTGGCCACTGATGTTTATCGGCCAGCCGAGGAGGGGACATTTCCTGTTCTGCTGGCGCGTCTCCCTTATAACAAAGAGGTGCCAGCGGAGGTCAACCAGTCGGGCATTGATGTGGCGCGGGCAGTGCAGGAGGGATACGCGGTGGTCTTTCAGGATTGCCGGGGACGCTTTGCCTCGGAGGGCATTTTTCACCCGGTTTTCGATGAGGCCCACGATGGGGTTGATACTATCAACTGGATTGTGCAGCAGCCCTGGGCGCGTGACCGGGTTGGCATGGTGGGAGAGTCCTATTTAGGCTTTACCCAGTGGCTGCTGGCGAAAGAGCATCCAGAGGTCTTGCGAGCTATCGCTCCTGCTATGACCGCCTCCAATTATTACCTGGCCCCTTACCGGCGCGAGGGCGGGGTGTTTGAACTGGGATGCTCTCTCTACTGGTCGCTCTATATGGTCCCGGAAGAGATGCGGCGCCAGCTGCGCCAGCAGCGGACCAGCCTGGAACAGTGCGCGGCCTTCGCGAGCCTGACGAGCGATCCGGCGCCCCTGTTCCGCCATCTTCCGCTCGTAGATCAGCCCTGGCTGCGCGAATTTGCCCCCTTTTATATGGAGTGGCTGGCTCATCCTACCTATGATGATTACTGGCGCGGTATCGCCCATAGCGAGTTCTACGAGCAGATGACGGTGCCGGCTCTCAACATCACCGGCTGGTATGACCTCTTCCTTGGGGGAACGCTGGACAATTACTTCGGCATGAAGCAGCGCGGCGGCAGTGCTGTGGCGCGCGCTCACCAGCGCCTGGTGATTGGTCCCTGGTCGCATATGAACAAGGTGGGCATTTTCCCGGAACGGGTTTACGGGCTGAGGGTGAGCACTGAAGCCATCGATCTGGTTGGGATGCAGTTGCGCTGGTTCGATCACTGGCTCAAGGGGCTGGACAATGGCGTGGAACAGGATAAGCCGGTGAAGATCTTTGTTATGGGCCTTGACCAGTGGCGCGAGGAGGACGACTGGCCGCTGCCGGATACTCGCTTCTGTCCCTATTATCTGCACAGCGCGGGACACGCCAATAGCGCCGCCGGCGATGGTTCGCTCTCCAGCGAGCCGCCGACGGATGAGACGGAGGATGTGTACCTCTACAATCCACGCCATCCTGTGCCGACCATCGGAGGAGCGACGCTGCTGGATCTGATTCCTGTGGATGGACCGCGCGATCAGCGGACGCTGGAGGCTCGCGAGGATGTGCTTTGCTATAGTACGCCGGTGCTGGACAGGCCCGTGGAGGTCACCGGTCCCATTACGCTGGTGCTGTATATTTCCTCATCAGCGCGCGATACTGACTTTACGGGGAAACTGGTTGATGTCTATCCCGATGGGCGAGCGGAGATTCTCACCGATGGCATTCTGCGCGCCCGCTATCGCCACTCGTTTGCCAGACCGGAACTGCTGGAGCCGGGACAGATCTACAAGCTGCGTCTGAATCTGTGGGCTACCTCCAATCTCTTTAAGGCTGGACATCGCATCCGCCTGGAGGTTTCGAGTTCCAACTTTCCGCGTTTTGACCGCAATACGAATACCGGCGGCACCATTGAGACGGAAAGCGCCAGGGATTTTGTCCAGGCGGTCAATCGCGTCTACCATGACACCATGCATCCCTCGCACCTGATCCTGCCTGTGATTGAGCGGGACTGAACGCGCGGGCCGGAGGTGATGCCGAGGTCTGCGCCTCACCCGCATAGCCACCGGCGGCGGGCTGATGCTTGCGTGCGGCAGGCATTTCTCTGGCTTCTTATAATAACGGGGAATGCCTGGCTGGAGATAAGCAGAGCCGTGAGAGGGCTGTCCCGATGAAAGGCATTGTCGCGTTTGTTTGTGGTAGAAGGAGGAATGCATGTCTTTTGCTTCGCCTGGCAAAAAGCGTCCGCTGAGGGTTGGTCTGGCGCTGCCGCTCTGGAGCGGCAGTATGGCTGGCAAAACGCCGACCTGGCAGGATACCCTGGCCTTTGCCCGTTACGCGGAAGAGATCGGCTTTGATTCGCTCTGGGTGGGCGATAATCTCACTCTGCGCATGGAGACGGGGAAACTGGTCGACTTTTGGGAATGCTGGTCTATCCTCTCGGCGCTGGCGGCCAGCACCGCGCGGATTACGCTGGGTTCTTTTGTGACCTACGCTGGCTATCGCCATCCCCTGCTGCTGGCGAAAATAGCCAGTACCATTGAAGAGATAAGCGGCGGGCGACTGGTGCTGGGCGTGGGCGCGGGCTTTACTTCACCTGAAACCCGGGCGGCTGGCTTTCCCACGACGCGGCGCTATGAGCGTTTAGAGGAAACGTTGAGCATTCTTCAACAGTTTTTCCAGCATGGATCGGTTCACGCTGCTGGCCAGTTCTACCAGGTCGAGGCCTACGAAGCGCTGATGCGCGGTCCTCGCCCGGATGGTCCGCCCCTGATGCTTGGTTCCTTATCCCGCCCCGGTCCTCGCCTGCTGAAACTGGCGGCGCACTATGCCCGGCAGTGGAATGGCTGGATCGGCTATGATCCCCGGGGATTGGCGATGCTCCCGGAACTGCAAAGGACTATCGATGAAGCCTGCCTGCGGGCGCGGCGTTCGCCGCACACCCTGGAGCGTTCGCTGGGACTGGGTGTCATCCTTGAGGGAGTGACGCCGGCAGATCCCGATTTCGCGCAGTTCTGTCCCCATGCCCTGCGAGGAACACCCGAGGCCATCGCGGAAGCGCTGCTGACTATCGCCTCTTACGGCTTTGCTGAAGTGCAGATCTCCCTGAATGTATGCACGCTCACCGGACTGGATACCTTTGCCCTGGTGCTTGACTACCTGGACCGGGAACTCTCTTTGCAGGCCTGAACAGACCGCGCATGGAACTCTGGCCGGGGAGACAGGCGCGCGCGGGACGTTTCACGATCCGCGAAGGCGCTCCCGTCTTCCCCTGTGTTCTGAAAAAGGAAGGAGGACTGGCACGATGTCTCTGGAAAATGGTTCTCAGCATGCAGCCGCCGGGAAGGACATGGCGGAGATAAGCGCCCGCGTGCAGTCGTATGGACAGAACATCTGGATGCTGCCTGGCACCAGCGTTCCGGCTACCTTTTTTGGGGCGGATCTCAAGGACGACTGGCACGCCCTGGATATTGCCCTGATTGGCATTCCCAGCGATGCCGGGCTTACCT
>DASZXF010000333.1:0-9145 GCA_035546055.1 Ktedonobacteraceae bacterium | reverse complement strand
TGGCCAGTTCTCTGTTATCCCAGCCAAAATCATTGGCGATCTGCGGCAGGGCGAGCGAGAGGTTATTGCGGTCCAGGTAATTAATGAAAAAGGTCACGCCCAGGACGACCGGGATACGCCAGCGCCAGGCCCGCGCAGCAGCGGCAGTGTCTTGCATAAGGTTGTTTCCCCCAAACATGCACAAGGCTCCAGGCCTTTTCAGGAGTACAAATTGTTCAGGTATTCCAGCAGCAGGGTACTCACTACCGGGTCCGGCAGCACATCCAGCACAGTGTTGATGCGCGCGAAGCCGTTCGGCAGCCGGCCTGGCTCAAGATCGGCCAGGGCCACGATGCGCGCGAAGGTATCCGGGCCAGGATTCTGCAACAGACGCTCGACCTCCGCTTTGAGAAGCTGAGGATCATTGGCCGCGTCATGGGGACGCGCTTTGACCGCCGCGATGCTGTCCTGGAGCGCGGCCAGAAACTCCGCGACATGCTCGACATTGGCGTAATGCACACTGACATGGAGATTAGCCGGCGCGCCACCGGCGCTAAATTGCGGCTGCAGGGTCCAGCCACGCGCGCTCATCTCGTCGTCCAGTTCAAAGACATTCAGGGTGTTTGAGGCCAGCGCGAACATACACATAGCTGGTTGGCCCAGTACGTACACATCTTCCAGCGCATTCACGCCCGCGATCATCTGACGAGTAGCCTCCGTCACCGCTTGCACAAGGCGAATATAGCCATCCTCGCCCAGCGAGTTCAGCGCGGCCCAGGCGCCCGCCAGGGGTCCGCCCGATTTGCTGGAGAGGACAGTCGGATTGAGCACACTATAAGAGGTAGTATCAGCGCTGGCGAAGAAGGCATGGCGCCGCAGTTCGCGGTTACGATAGAGAATCACCGAGACGTTCTTCGGGGCATATCCATATTTATGCATATCAACTGAAAGGGAGGTCACGCCCGGCACGCTGAAGTCGAAAGCCGGCACGTCGTAACCCGCCTTGCGCAGCATGGAGAGATGGATACCACCCACGCAGGCATCCACGTGGAAAAGCAGATGGTGTTCGCGCGCAATGGCGGCGATAGCGGGAATGGGATCAACCACGCCATGGGAGTAGCAAGGAGAAGAGGCCACCAGCAGAATCGTATTGGGGGTAATCGCCTGGCGCATGGCCTCCGGCTCGGCGCGATAGTCCTCCAGGGAAAATGGCGTGACCACGGTCTTGAGGCCCAGATAGTGAGCGGCTTTGTGGAAGGCGGGATGCGCGGTATGGGGCAGCACAATCTCCGGGCTGGTGATTGCGGGATGATCCAGACGCGCCTTATCACGCGCGGCCTTGACCGCGAGCATAATACTCTCTGTGCCGCCGCTGGTGCAGTTCCCTACGACATCGGCATCGCCCCGCAACAGCTCGGCCAGCGAACGCACAACCTCGTTCTCCAGTTGGAGCAAACTGGGAAAGAGATTGGGATAGAGCACATTTTCTGTCAGAAAACGGCTGTACGCCTCTTTGACCACGGATTCTGTTTCCCGGCCCGGGTCGTAGATGCCGGTCAAAATTTTGCCAGTTCGCCAGGCAACATCGTGGGCTTTATATCTGTCCAGGCGGCGAAAAAGCTCCTCTGGAGGAAGGCCGTGTGCGGGGATAGACATGATTCTCATCCTTTCAGCATCGAACAAGAGAAATGCGCATTCTTGACCCGTCCCCCCATCTGCCACACCCGCGTGGCAACAGGATGGGCGGATCAGCTTTTCTGCACATTACCATATCCCCGCAAACTTTTTCAAGAGCACAGTTGCGCGCTCGCGCCACGCAAAATGGTTCCCCTCACTTTCGCTGGACTGGCTCTATGCATGGCCGCGTTTACGGGCTACCATAGGAAAAGAGACAGGCGAGGACGCGATCTTGACGCAGATATGCTGGATGGGCCAGCAGAGTATGTTCGCCTGGGGGAGAAGCTTTATATGTACTGGACACTGATACTCACCGGCATCGGCCTGGGGCTGGCGTATGCCGCGACTCCTGGCGCGGTCAATACGGAGGCGATTCGCCGGGGACTGCTTCACGGCGGGCGCGCGACGTTGCTGGTGGAGACTGGCTCGCTGATTGGGGACTCGACCTGGGCCATACTGGCGCTTACCGGGGTGAGCTTTCTGGCTCAACACCTGGCCTTTCGCGTCATTTTAGGCCTGGCCGGCGGCTTTTTCTTGCTACGCCTGGCCTGGGGAGCCTTTCACGAAGCCCTGTTCCGTCCCAAAGAGAGTACGCCAGTTCAGACCAACGCGCGGGGCGACTTCGCCACAGGGGTGGTCTTTGGACTGGCAAATCCAGTCGGACTGGCCTTCTGGTCGGGCCTGGGCGGTAGCGTGGTGACAGCTGGGGCGACAGGACTGGCCTTTGCCTGCTTCTTTGGCGGCTTCTTCCTGGGGGCAACCCTCTGGTGCTTCCTGATCGCGGCCATCCTGCAATGGGGCAAACGCTGGATACGGCCCGGCTTCTTCCGCTGGATCAATCTGCTGTGCGGCTGCGCACTTGGCTATTTCGGTCTGCGCACCCTCTGGAGTACGCTTCAGGAATGGCTCTAACTCACGCGCCTGGAGCTAATCGCCCCAGGCCGTTTTGAGATAAACCAGCACCGAACCCGCTCCAAGCAGAAGCATACAGCCCCAGATAAATGTACTTTCGTCGCTACTCATAAAGCCCAGATACATCAAATACAGGCTGAAAATGATGCCAATCAAGGAGGCCAGGCCAAAAATGGTCGGGATAATCCTGTTTAAGCCCACAAAGGCCAGGGCAAATAAAGCCAGCCCGACAATCGCCACAGGGAGTAGCATGGGGTTTTCTCACTTTCCACCAATGTCCGTGATTTTTCAAGACAGCAAGGTATCCTAATTACAGTATAGACGCAGACAAAAATCGTGGATTGAGTGATTCGGCCTGCACAATGGTAATACGATCTTGCCCTGTCTGGCCAGTAATGTTATGATCGCCCTGAGCATCTAGACTTTGCGAGGGGGAATAGTCGCGTTTATGCAAACAACACCACCAACCCAACAACTCACCACCTGTCCCCAATGCGATAATGTGGTACGCGTGGATGCGGAGGTCTGCAATATCTGCGGCCAGCGCCTGCGCCCCGCGTCCGCCCTGTTGCCGGCCAACCACGCGCTTGAGGATGACGATGACTATGAAGATGATGATGAATACATTGACGACGAGGAATATGAAGACGATGAGGCCGAGGCGCTAGGGATCAGGGGCAGCACACCGCTCGTTCCTCCGACACCTCCCTCGCCCGGCGAAATTGTCCAGCGCATTCGTCGTCTCCAGGAGCAAAGCTCGCAGATCGAGCGCTATTTCCCGGCCAATCTGCCGGGCAAGGAGCAGAAGCTCGCAGCCTGGAAAAAGCAGATCCAGCGGGCTGGCGCGCTTGCTGAACTGCTGGACCGTCCTCAGCTCCAGCAAACGGAGTCGCAGCAACCGCTCAAGCTGCGCCACCACCTGATGGAAGCGGCCTACGCCCTGGATTTCACCCGCGAATACTCGGTCAAACTGGTCGGGCACGCCGGCGCGGGCAAGAGTACCCTGCTGGCCGCGCTGATCGGACAGGATATTTTTCCGCGCCTGGCTGGCGGGGCCGTGACCGGCGTGTGTACCCGCGTGCGCCTCTGCGCGGATCGCGAACCCGAAGAGATGCGCGTGCAGTTTTTGACGCGTAAGGAGTTTGACGCGCTGCTCCGCCAGACGCAGCAGGCGTTGAAAGAAGCCACCAGCCAGCGGACGCGCGAGGCGCTGAGCGCCGAGTACCAGATTCTTGTCAAAGCCCTGGAGGCCTTCGGCGAGGAATATTTGCTCGATGGCAATGGCCACGCTGAAATGCTGCCCCGCGAGCGCTGGAAAAGCGAGAGCAGCCGCTACATCGAGGAGCCAGCGCGCGATAGCCAGGAGCCGCGCCTGGTGCGCCTGGTGAATTATGTCGAGTACAGGGTGCGCGCGGGCAAGCGGGCTATTTTGCCGCCCGGCAGCGTGCTGGTGGACCTGCCGGGCGGAGCGGCTGGTCAGATTCGCCATGATGCCATTCTGCGCGAAGAGTTGCGCAGTACGGATGCTATTTTGCTGGTCGTGGGCAATAATCGTTTTGGCGACGATGAGCGCACTCAGCATCTTTTTGAGCTGGTGCGCCGCCGCGTGCTGCTGGGACGCGCTGGCGATGTGGCGGCACGCATGGTCTTCCTGGCAGTCACGCACTGGGATGAAATTACCTCGCCGGCCAGCCAGGAAAAAGCCCTGGGCAGCCTGCGACCGCTTTTGCGCGATCTGCCCCCCAATTACGCCAGTTTCCACCAGCATGGACCCGCGCACAATATGTTCTTCTATCCCCTGCGCGCCCAGGATGGTCTGCTGGCGACTCTGGGACTGCAAAAGCAGCAGCTCGACAGCGAGCGCCTGCAGGAAGGTCGCGACTATGCCGGGCGCGTGCTGGGCGTCTACCCGGATCTGCTGAAGATCAATCCCAATCTGCCCGCGACCGCTTCGGCGCAGGACTTCCAGAAGGTCACGACGGCTCAACACGAGGCCATGCTGCGCTATAGCGGGCTGAGCGAGTTGAGCGACGATCTGCAAACCTTCCTCTCCGGCAATCGCTACGATGTGCAGTTGCGCCAGGCTGAAACGCAGATCGCGCTGGCCATTCAACAACTGGAAGACCTCTGCTGGGAAAATCTCGGCCATGAGGGAGTACAGAGCCGCGATTTGCAGGAGTTGGAGCAGGAGATGAGCGCGCGCCAGAGCAAGCGCAGCGCGAGCCGCTTCGAGACCCTGCAACAGCGCACACAGGGCATGCATGTCGCCTGGAGCGATGCGCTTAAAGCCTTCGATCAAACGGTGCTGGCCGAGGGCAACGCCTTTCACCAGGCGTTGCAAACTGCCCATGACCGGGCGGCCCGGCGCGTGAAGATCCGCATTATGCAGGGCTACCTCGATCACTTCATCAAGGTCAGCAGCCAGGTGCAGGGCGATTCGCCAGCCCTGGAAATTGGCAACCGCTGGGTGGATATCGATGGCTGGAATCTGATTAAGGATCTGCGCAGCAATGTGAGCGCGGCCCTGGAACGCGAGTTGCACGAACCGGCTCGCTGCCTGGCCGAGGCCTTCCTGGCGCCCATCGCGCAGAAAGAGGAGGTCGATGGTTCACTGGATATCAATCGCGTCTCCATGGGCGAATTTGGCGGCGACCTGGATGAGATTCACAAGAGCTATAGCCGGCTGAAACGTTCTATTCGCGATAAAGCGCGCGATGTGTGTCTGTACGTGACGATCAGCGAGTTGCTCAACGAGGCCAAATACGCGCCTTCGCGCGAAGATCCCGCCGTGGGCGCGCTCTATCGCCTGGCGGCAACGGCGGGCAGGGCGGAGAACATTGTGCAGCAGGCGCGCCAGTTGATGGGTCCGATCCTGGATGTCATCTGCAAAGAACTGGCGGACAGCACCGAGAGGCGCATTACCCATCTGTTCCGCTATGAACTGGACAAGCTGGAGACGCGCCAGACCTTTGAGAGCGACCGCCTGGACGCGCCGATGGGCAGTCAGCCCGGCGTGTTCGCGGATCTGGTAAACCGCCTGTACAGTCTGCTCACCGAACGGGTGATGACCTCGGAGGCGCTGCGCGAGCAGCTTGACTCGCTCCAGGCCAGGCGCGAGGCCGATGTAGATCAGTGGGTGACGCTGTTGCAGGAGGCTGAAACACTGAAAACTGCCCATCGCCAGCCGGGGTAAAGCGGATCAATCTCCGCTCAGAGCACAACCAGAAGCGGGCAATACGCTGGTGCGCATTGCCCGCTTCTGTTAAAAGTTGCGACTACTGAACGAGCCGCGACCCCTATGCTGAGTCACAAGTCCGTCCCCCCCTGGACATGATCCTGTGACTTTCCCCCTGGACATATGGTAATATCCGCATAGTAGGAATCCGGTTGATATCGAGTTAAGAATCGATCAAGATCAGGATTGAGAACCTTTTCTTCGGTTAAGAAATGGGTTTCTACGCCACCACTCTGTCGTTGAGCATACTACCGGTGACGATTTTACCGGCCAGTTCGCCGACGAAACGCGACTCTCTGCCAGCCACGGTCACCAGATACAACAGGTCGGCGGCGCGCGTCATGCCCACGTAGCAGAGCATACGCTGGCGCTCGATTTCTAACTGCGCCTCCTCTTCGTCCTGCCCGGCATGCTGGAGCACATGCGGCAGGGTGCCCTCGTTCAGCCCCATCAGGAAGACGACGGGAAATTCCAGCCCCTTGGCGGAATGAATGGTCATGACCTTGATCTGCTCCTCCAGAATATCAAAATCGCCATCGGTGCGCAGGGCGGCGCGCAGCCCATTGCCGACCAGAATCTGCTTGTAGCCCTCACATGTCTGGGCATCGGTACAGAGCAGGGCGATATCGGAAAGACGGCAGACCTGTGTACTCAGCAATTCCAGGATATGCTGATAGACCAGGTCAATCTGTTGATGGCTGGTCTGACTGATCAATACCTGCGGTTTGAGTCCCTCGCGCCTGGTCCAGAGCGGATCGACATATTCATTGGAAGCGCGCATGAGGATATTCGAGGAGATCAATTGGGCGGCGGCTTCGGCGATCTGCTGGGTATTGCGATGGTTGACGCGCAAAATCGAGGTGCGCCCACGCGCGCTGATGCCCGCCTGCACCCAGGAGAACCCGCGCGAATAGAGGGTCTGGGCCGCGTCCCCCAGTGCCATAAACGTCCCGGACCCTGGCTTGACCAGCGAGTGAATGACGCGCAGTTCCACGGGCTTTAAATCCTGCGCCTCGTCCACGATAATATCATCATAAAGGGGATAGGTTCGCTCGGCCTGCGACAGGGCCAGGATCAGCAACGCCGCGTCTGACCACTCGTGCAGACCAGTTGCCTTCAGCTTGCGCTGATAGACCTCGTAGACTTTCCAGACCGCCTCGCGCTGCGCCGGACCCAGGGCCGTTTTGCGCCCATAGCGCCTGACGGCCTTGTAAGCGTCCACGCTGCCCAGACCCAGTCCCTTGATCACTCCCTGGATCTCCTCGTCAAAAAAGCGCTCGTCGCGCTTGAGCACCTGCGCGTGTTCGCTGGTCCGCACTTCGCGCAAGGCCTCGGCCAGCAGACGCCGGGCCCGGGCGGTGCGCGCTTTGTCAGGCGCCGTGAAACGTGGACCCAGGACCGCGAGCATAACGCTATGGGCAGTGCGCACCTCCAGATTGGCCGGCAAAGGACCGATCATCTCCTCGATCAGGCGCTTTGTCACCTGCGTCAGCGTGCGACTGTAGGTCACCAGCAGCACACGCCGTCCCTCTTCCGCCAGGCGAATCGCTCGATAGATGCCAATGGTGGTCTTGCCACAACCCGCCGTCCCTTTGAGCAGATGCAGCGGCACATGACGCATGTCCACATATTGCTGCTGATCCTCCTCCAGATTGAGCATGAGCTTTTTAATCCGCCCTTCGAAATACCCCTCCAGGCGATCCAGGCGCGTGCGATAGAGTAATTGCGAGGGATTAAACAGCACTGTGCGCATGTTCGGCGAGGTCGCGACATCCAGCATGTACGCCTGGGCCTGCGCGGGCAAACCGGGCAGATTCAGCACGTCATCGAGCGTCTCCGCGTCCTTGACCGCGCGCACCATCTCCACTGGCACGCCCAGCATCCGCAACTGCGCTTCGCGGAAATAGGCAAAGTAATTGCTCTCTTTGGCTGACTCCATCTGCGCTCGGGACGGCTGCGCATAGACGCGCTGCTGACTCTCAGGCGCCCTCCGCACAGGCAGATCGGGCAAGGTCGCGCGCACCTGCACCTCTTTCAAGTTCCAGGCCAGAAACAGGGCGGATCGATTAAAACTCAACTTATGCGCCCGCTCGACAATGGCATGGCCGCCCAGGTACCACAGACGCAGGGTCTTTTGCTGCGTTTCGTACAATAAGCGCATCCCCTGGTCGATATAGCATTCCCAGATTTGCCCATCTGCCTGCCTGACCCGGTGCGCTTTCAAAGAAGGGTGATACGGGTTCTGCACTAAATATTCCACTTTACGCCTGACGATCTCCTGCTTTTGCGCAGGCAAGGAGTGAAAGGCCGTATCAAAATCCTGAGTGACACGTATATCCTCTATCATGGTCAGAGTTCCCTTCTTTATTAAGCACAATCAGCGGATATAGTGTGTATATTATACCATTTGTATATATAATGCAAGAAAGAGACTGCGGATAGGCCGGATGTCTCAGCCGTCCCTCCCGGCATGTCCCAGGTGCCGTTTTACAGTCCCTTGAATAGGGCTGCGCCGCAGGCGCAAACGTCAAGGCGTGAGAAGGGTCTCCCGGCTGCTGGACCCCTGAAGCCAGGAACAGGTCAGAATGGTTAAAGAAGGGGAGAGAACACCAGGAGGGCCGGGAAAGGGACCCAAGGATGGGGTAAGTACAATCACGGATGACGCTCTATGATACTGTAGAAGGGATGATCTCAAAGGAAAGTGGGTTTATGGATATTTCATCAATTATCGGCGTACTGGCTGTACTGGTGCTTATCGCCACCAACGGTTTTTTTGTCGCGGCTGAATTTGCCCTGGTCAAGATTCGCGCGACCCGCATTGAACATCTGGTCAACGAGGGCAATCGCACAGCGAAGGTGGTGCAGAAGCAAATTGGCCACCTGGATACCTATATCGCGGCAACGCAACTGGGCATTACCCTGGCCAGCCTGGCCCTGGGCTGGATTGGCGAGCCTTCCCTGGCCCATCTGGTTGAGCCGCTGTTTGCCTGGATCGGCGGGGAGGCGGCCAGGGATGTGACAAATGGCGTGGCCATTGCTCTCAGTTTCGCCATCATTACAGCCGGACATATCATTCTGGGCGAACTGGTACCAAAAGCTATCGCGCTCCAGCAGGATGAGAAGACCGCGCTCTTTGTCGCGCGTCCGCTCTGGTTCTTTGCGCGCCTCTTCCGCCCGATCATCTTCCTGATGAACGGTATAGGCAACGCGGTGGTCAGACTGCTCGGCCTGCGCGCGGCAAGCGAGCATAATACGGCTGTCCATTCCCCTGAAGAGCTGGAGATGCTCATTTTACAGAGCCGCAAAGCCGGGCTGCTTGAACAGCAGGAGACCGAGTTTCTG
>DASZXF010000332.1:0-1556 GCA_035546055.1 Ktedonobacteraceae bacterium | reverse complement strand
TATCCCGTGCGCCTGAGCGAAGGTCTGCAAAATCTTCGCCAGCAAGCGCTTCAGCTTATCAACGGCTAAACCGGGCGTTTCATCGAAAACGGGGAATATATCAGTGAGGCGCAACCAGCGCTTGAGGCGGCCCCAGGCGCTGGTTGCGCCTCATCCTTTCCCTTGGGTGGGGAGGGGAAACGCGCCTTGCGGTGCTGGGAAAAGTGGGGAGGACTGATATCATCCCAAAAGAGAGGGCGGGGCGCCACCAGCGCTTAAGGCCGCCTCAGAAACATCAGGGAGGACTCATGACCACACGAAAATGAGGGGACTCATTGATGGATAGACCATTTTCATCGCTGAGTTGTTTATGTTACAATAGCCATGCTCAAAATGCTAACCGTAATGCGCTCTGTTTCTCTGCCTAAGCGGGGCAGTTTACCACCAGTGATCTTCACTAAAAGCGAGTGGCCGGCGCGCGGGAAAGGACATGCCGATGACGCCATGGGATAGGCTGGAGCACCAGACTGATATTAGGAGGATCGACGTTATGGGTTTCGATTTGCGCAAGCGGCATTTTCTGGCGCTGGATGACTTTACTCCGCAGGAAATTGATTACCTGCTGCAACTCTCCGCCGAGCTGAAGGCCGCGAAATACGCGGGCAGCGAGGAACAACATCTGCGCGGCAAAAACATCGCCTTGATATTTGAGAAGGATTCGACGCGCACGCGCTGCGCCTTTGAAGTGGCGGCCTATGACCAGGGCGCGCACGTGACCTACATCGGCTCCAGTGGCTCACACATTGGCTACAAAGAAACGATGAAGGACACCGCCCGCGTGCTCGGACGCATGTACCACGGCATCGAGTACCGGGGCGCCCGGCAGAGCGTGGTTGAGGAACTCGCGCGCTACGCCGGCGTGCCCGTCTGGAATGGTCTGACGGCGGAGGCCCATCCCACCCAGGCCATGGCCGATCTGCTCACCATGCGCGAGCACTCCTCCAAACCGCTGCATGAAGTCGCGTTCTGCTTCCTGGGCGACACCGGCTTTAACGTCTGCGACTCGCTGACCATGGGCGGCCTCAAAATGGGCATGGATGTGCGCCTGGCAGGTCCGGCGGAGTACTGGCCCTCGCCTGAACGCATCGCGCGCTTCGAGGCGCTGGCCAGCGAAACCGGCGCCCGCCTGCTGATCACCGAAGATCCACTCGCGGCGGTCGATGGCTGCGATTTCGTCCACACCGATGTCTGGGTTTCGATGGGCGAACCGGCAGAACGCTGGGAGAAGCGCGTTGGCCAGCGCCAGATGCTGCCCTATCAGGTCAACAGCCAGCTCATGGCGCAAACCCACAACCCCAACGTGAAATTTATGCACTGCCTGCCCGCCTTCCACAATACCGATACAGCGGTCGGACGCCAGATCTACGAGCAATATGGCCTGGATGCCCTGGAAGTCACCGAAGAGGTCTTCGAGTCCCCCGCCTCTATCGTCTTCGACCAGGCCGAAAATCGCCTCCACACCATCAAAGCCGTCATGGTAGCAACCCTGTAAAGAGCTTCTGATAAAGGGATGAGCC
>DASZXF010000331.1:0-12420 GCA_035546055.1 Ktedonobacteraceae bacterium | reverse complement strand
TCGTCTCCCCGGGCTTATTTGCCCATCTGTTCGACTCTCTGGCTCAACTGGTGGACCTCGTTATCCATGGTGGTGATGCTGGCCAGGGCGGCGGTGGTGCGCTCGTGTTCGGCCCGCACGAAACGCGTGTAGGGCGCGATGGCGTCCTGAACGCGGACGCTGGACCCTCCGAGTTCTTTATGAAACTGATCGAGCATGGCGTGATGCAGGCGGGCGCGCAATTCGTCCATTTTTTCGTTGAAATCGCGCTTGGCCCGCGCCCGCCGGGCGGGAATGATGTAAAAGCCCACACCGAGCAGAACCACGCCGGCCAGAATGCCGGTGATGTCAAAGGCGGCGATAGTGGTGGCGGCGACAATCGCGGCTCCCAGACCGATGCCGCTGGCACCGACCAGGCCGGCCTGCACAACCGAAAGGCGCAGATCGTGCGAAAGCGTGGCGGCCTCAACGTCCCGGTCATAGGAACTCAAAATGCTGTCGGCGGTACGCGCCACTTCTTGCAGGAGCACACGCCGATTATAATCAAAACGCTGACCTACCGAACCAATCATCGCGCTTTCCCGCCGCGCGCTGACCTCGCGCCGCCGATCCAGGTATTCCATGACATCCTGCCAGAAGCGCTGTTCCTGCTCGACCATCCAGTCGATTAACTGCTGAACGGTGGTATCGATGCGCTTCTCACTGTCCGCGACGACCCGCTCCTGAAATTCGCCTTTGATGCGCTCAGGATGCAGCAGATCAAAGACGCGTCCCAGACGAATGGTGTCGTCAAAAAAGCGGTCGCCGCGCTCGCGCATTTCCAGAATGATATTTTCGATTTCACCCAGGCGATGAGTGAAATTCCGCTCCATGTCCTCGCGATAAAAGCGCTGCTGATTCTCGATGGTCTGAATGGTGCGCGCATCCTCTTCCAGCAGGTTCGCCCGCTGCTCAACTACGCTGCGCGTCTCTCCTAGCAAACGCTGCATGACGCCCAGAGGCGTACTCAGTTTGAGGCGAATGCGCTCAACTTCATCAAGCGTGTCAAAAAGGTAGTGCTCAAATGGCTCAAAGCCGCTTTTTTCGCGCAGGCTGGCGGCATCGGCCTCGCTCTCTTCCTGCAAAGCCTGCTGCGCCTGCTGCGCCGAGACGGGAAAAATCACCGGCTCAAACCCCAGCATTGCTTTACAGTTGCCGCGCACAAAATCCAGCACCTCCTGCACAGCCTGGGACGTGCGCAGCAGGTCGATTTTGTTGACAATCATGACGATTTTCTTGCCCCACTGACGCATACGCTCCAGAAAGACCCGCTCGCTCTCAGTGAAAGGCCGATCCGCCGAGGCGATGAACAACACCAGGTCGCTGCGCGGGATGAAGTCCTCGGTGAGCTTCTGATGCTCACGCAGGACGGCGTTGACGCCCGGCGTATCGACGATGGTAATGTCGCGTAAAAAGTTGGCGGGATAGCGCACCTCGGTCAATCCCTGTTCATCTATCTGTTGCTGCAACTCATCTCCATAACGCAGCAAGGTAACGGCATGGGTGGTCGGAATAACCCCCTCTTTCAGCACCGGCGCACGCAATAAAGCATTGATTGTCGCCGATTTTCCGGCATTAAATTCTCCCACGATGACCAGCAGAAAAAGCTCGTCCAGGGCTGTCATGACCTGGCGCAATGTCACAACATGGGTAGGATCGATTTCGACAAACTGAACCAGGCTGGTCTGCAATTCGTTGACCAGCCTGCGCTCCTGTTGCAGTATCACGCGCTGCTGCTCTTGCAACACGGAACCTGTCGCCATAGCCATGATTTCGCTCTCCCCTCTTTAGATGGTGAATCTTCGCAGCTTATTTCCTCTCTTTCTATATTACCCCTCTAATAAACTCATCATTATGGAGATAAAAGCCTGGTGAGAGATTATCTGTTCTGCTTACGTATAATTCATTATATAGACTGTATATATCAGCGACTTCTATCGATTGCGCGGCCTCTCTGCCAGACCCGTTGCTGCTTGTCGAGAACGGGCAGAGGACGGGTTACGCATCTATTTTTATGTGCGACTCAGAGGTTTCCGATGGGACAGGCAACGCCTATTTTCGCAGCCGGGACACGCCAGGCTGTGCTGCCTGCGAGTGTGACCCTGGCTTTTCAGCGTATGCGCCAGACCTGGCGTTTGCTGATGCTGGTAGGTCTGGGCATGATGGCGGCGGTGATGGTGGTGTGCGCGGTGCCACTTTACGCGCAAATTGCCATGACTGCCGGTCTGCGCACAGCCTTGACTTCCTCCGATCAGAGTACCGATATTGTGGTACGCGGCTCGGCTTATTCATTGCCACGGACGACGCTTGAGACTGTGACCAGTTCGCTCAACCAGGAATTTCAGCGCAAGCTTGGGCCTTACCTGTTGCCGGCACAATTTTCTTTCCAGACTTCTCCCCTGAATATCATGGCTCCTGGCGCCAGTGGCAAGCTGACGGTCACGGGCGATTCGATGACGATGACCGGGGAAGATCTGGCCCGCGCGGCCTCGCATGTGCATTTGACGCGCGGCCAGATGCCCGGCTCCAGCGTGCGGGATAACACCATTGAGGTGGCTTTGCGCGCCGAGTTCGCCGCGAATCTGGGCTGGGGGCCGGGCACGATTATTCCTCTGCGCGTGTCCTTTGGCACCAGCGCTGCATTGCTGGTGCCATCGATCTTTCGCCTGAAGGTCGTGGGCGTTTTTACTCTGTTGAAAAATAACGATCCCTTCTGGCATGGTGAGAATTTCCTGGGCTATTCCGCGCCCGACGATGTGAATTTTGTGGGCGGCGCTCTGGCCTCAAACGAGGCGCTGGAGACGCTGTTCAGTCAAAATCTGCCCGATAGGTTGCCGGTTTCGTCGCCAAGTACGCTGGTCTGGTATTACAGTCTGGATGCCACGCGCATTCAGATCAGCCAGGTTGATCCCATCCTGGACGCGATCCAGCGTGTACAGGTGGACAACTCGAACAACGCTCTGCTGAATAATAACCTGACTGCCCTCAATCATGTGCAGACCTACCTTCCGTCCACAACCCTGAACTTCTATCATGACCGCCTGCCGATTGTGCAGTTTCCGGTGACGAGCCTGACCTTTCTGGTGCTGGCGCTGGCTCTCTTCTTTGTGACCTTGATGACGGGTATTCTGGTGGAGCGCCAGGCGGGGGCGCTGGCCCTTTTGCGCAGCCGGGGCGCCAGCAGCGTACAGATTTTCTGGTCGCTGGTCACGCAGGCGGTGGTACTGGGCCTGGTGGCGCTGATCGCAGGTCCGCTGTTGTCCATGGTCGCCGCGCGTCTGCTGGCCGAGCATGTACTGCCCACCGGCGACCAGGGAGCGCTGAATATCGTCTCTGGCAATCCGCTGCCGGTGGTGCTCGGCGTGAGTTTTTACGCGCTGATTACGGCCTGCGCGATGGTGCTGACGATGGTTCTGGCCATCTGGAGCACAGCCAGTCGCGATGTGCTGGCCCTGCGCCGCGAAAGCGCGCGTTCGTCGCAGCGCCCTTTCTGGCAACGCCTGAACCTGGACATGATCGCGGTGGTGATAGCGCTGCTGCTGGCCGGCTTCTCTCTCTATCTGAACAATTCCAGCGTCCTCGATGCCCGTCTGCGCCTGCTCTATCTTTCGCCGCTGACCCTGCTGGAAGCTCTGTGCATTTTGCTGGCCGCGATGCTGTTGCTGCTGCGCGGCTTCCCCCGGGTGCTGCGCGGCGGAGCCTGGCTGACGACCCGCCTGCGTGGGGCAGCGTCGCTGATCGCGCTGGCTCAGATGTCGCGCGCTCCTCGCCAGTCGATCCGCATGACCCTGCTACTGGCGCTGGCCACGGCCTTTACGATCTTTACTCTGGTCTTTAACGCGTCACAGACCCGGCGCATTCAGGATGTCGCCGACTACCAGGCTATGGCGGACTTTAGCGGGGCCATTCCGGTCGCGGTTATCCCACCCCAGCAGCTTGCCAGTTCAACCCGCTCATATAAAGCCTTGCCGGGTGTGCTCTCAGCCTCGCTGGGTTATGTCAAGCCAGCCACAACGGGCGGCTCGCAGTTGAATCTGCCCATTGATTTCAAGGCGGTCGATGCCAGCACCTTCACGCAAACGGTGCGCTGGTCCTCTCTCTATTCCGACCAGACCCTCCCCGCGCTGATGAGTCAGTTGGTAGCGCAGCGCTCGCTGGCCACGGGCAAGGTGATTGTGCCGGCGGTGGTGGATGACGCGACCTGGGATGAACTGCATCTCACCCCGGGCGGACAGTTCTCGCTGAATTTTTCCCTGGTGGGCAATCAGGATCTGGTGATCTTCAAAGCCGTTGCCAGGGTTCACCATATCCCCACGGCGAGCAACAGCAGCATTCCCGGCGTGCTGGCCGATTATCAGAGCTTTGTCGCGGCCTACACGCATAATTTCACCACCAGCAGCGGTCTGACGGTGCCGGCGAACTATGTCTGGCTGCGCACCAGCGACAATCCCACGCAGTTGAGTCTGCTACGCCATCAGTTGAATATGGGCGACCTGTATCTCTCTCCCCTCAATGATCGGCGGCAGATGGTGCAAGAACTGGTCAGCGAGCCACTTTACCTGACGCTCTTTGGCATTCTGCTACTGGGCACAACGACGGCTTTGCTGCTGGCCCTGCTCGGCAATCTGGTGGCCTCGTGGCTCAACGCGAGTTCGCGCCTGGCGAACTTCGCGGCTCTGCGCGCCCTGGGGGCCAGTCCGGGACAGATCGCGGGCACGCTGGCCTGGGAGCAGGTGATTATTTATACCACAGCCATGCTGCTCGGTTTCCTTTTTGGCTGGTTGCTCTCTGTGCTGGTGCTGCCCTCGCTGATCTTCACCAGCATTCTGCCCAGCCAGATTTCCGGCAACATCGACAGCCAGACCTTCTATGCCGCGCAAAGCACGCCGCCGATTCAGATTGTGGTGCCGTCCGCGCTATGGCTGGCCCTGGGTGTGCTGATCGTGCTCTGCGTGGTCGCGCTGGGCATGATGGTGCGCATTGTCTCACGCCCCTCGATTGCTCAGGTCTTGCGCCTGAATGAAGACTGATCTCAAACGGAGAGAAGAATATGCCAGAACCATTGATTGTGTGTGATAATCTCGTCAAAATCTATAAAGTGGCCGACCTGGAGGTGGTGGCTTTGCAAGGGTTGGACCTGGAGGTTACGCCTGGGGAGATGATCGCGCTGGTGGGCGCTTCTGGCTCCGGCAAGAGCACGCTGATGAACATTCTGGGCGGCCTGGATATCCCCAGCGCGGGCAAGTGCAGCGTGGCCGGCCACGACCTGACCCGCTTGAGCGAGGCCCAGCGCATCCGCTATCGCCGTTTCGAGGTAGGCCATGTCTGGCAGCAGAGCGGACGCAATTTGCTGCCAGAACTGAGCGCGCTGGTCAATGTCGAGGAGCCGCTGATGCTGCGCGGGGTGAGCCTGAAGCAACGGCGCAAACGCGCGCACGAATTGCTCGAACTGGTCGGCCTGGCCGGCCAGGAGAAGAAGCACCCCATGCAGCTCTCCGGCGGTGAACAGCAGCGCGCAGCCATCGCCGTAGCCCTGGCCAATCAGCCGCGCGTACTCCTGGCCGACGAGCCAACCGGCGAACTGGACTCTGTGACGGCGGGCGAGATTATGCACCTGATGCGCACGCTGAATCAGCAGCTCGGCCTGACCATCCTGATCGTGACCCACGATGTCGCGGTGGCTTCGGAGGTTGATCGCACTATCGCTATCCGCGATGGACGCACCAGCACGGAGACGGTGCGCCGGGATGCTCCGCTGGAAGAGGTTCACGCCCAGGTGGCCAGCGCCAGCGCGGTGATTGGCCTGTCCAGTCAGACGCACCGCGAGTCAATTCTGATCGACCGCGTGGGGCGCCTGCAATTGCCCAAAGAGGCGCTGGAGATGTATCCCTTCCACGGACGCGCCGAGGTGCGTTTCGCCGATGGACATATCCAGCTCTGGCCGCTGAACAGCGCTAGCGAGAACGGCCACACGAACGGACAGAAGCCGGACAAGGAACAAACGCGATGACGGTGAGCAAGACCAGGGAGGATAGTATGACCTCTTCCATGCCAACACGACCAGGACGTATGCCGCGCGCTTTTTTGCCACCCGCGCTGACCCTGGCCGGACAACGAGCGCGCAAGACCTGGGGACTGCTCCTGCTGACCGAACTGGGCATGCTGGGCGCGGTGCTGCTGGCCTGCGTGGTGCCGCTGTACACCAATGTGACCCTGACCGCCGCTCTGCGCGGCACCCTGACCCCGCAGAACTCCGATATCGTGGTGCGCACGCTGCCGCAACTGGTTTCATCCTCCGTCCTCGCCAGCACCACGCGCATGCTCGACCATGAGTTGAAGCGCACCCTGGGCGCCTATCTGAGTCCTTCGCAGTTCTCCATCGAGTCGCAAACCCTCCAGATGCTCGCCCCGGACGCGACTGGCACGCTGAAGTCCAACCATATCGGCCTGACCCTGATCAGTACGGAAATGGCGCAGGCGCCCGCGCACCTGCGCCAGAATGCCGGTCAATTGCCCGATCCGTCCGCCTCGGAGCTGCAAATCGCGGTCACGCCCGCCACCGCGCGCTACATGGGCGCGCAGATCGGCGATGTCGTTCACGCGCGCCTGGACATGACGGATGTCTACAACAAGACGTACCAGCAAGTTCTCAATCTGCGCCTGACCGGACTCTTCACACCTGACACTAATGACTCGTTCTGGCATGGGGACGATTTCGCGCCCTACGCCGATCAGAATGTTCATCTTTATGCCCTGATGCCCAATCAGGTTTTGCTGCAATTGCTGGATAGTCTATCCAAAACGGCTGCCACGCATAATCGCGTCTTTGTCTCGCCGCCTGATATTCTCTGGTACTACCACCTGGACCCCGCGCGCCTGGACATCAGCGACCTGGACGCGCTGCTGGCCGGCATTCAGCAGATTCAGATCGACAACTCTAATAACGCCAGCCTCCAGCAAGATCCCTACCTGGAGCAGACGCAGACCTATCTGCCTTCGCCCGATACGCTGAACAATCTGAACCAGCGCGTCTCGGTGATCCAATTTCCGGTTTACAGCCTGGTTGTCATGATCGTGGGCCTGCTCCTCTTCTTCCTCTCCATGATGGTCAATCTCCTGGTTGAGCGGCAGAATGAGGCTATCGCCACGCTGCGCAGCCGGGGCGCCAGTCGCTGGCAAATTCTCAGCGCGCTGGCCCTGCAAGGTATCGCCCTGGCCGCCCTGGCCCTGGTGCTGGGTCTGCTGCTCGCACCCTGGCTGGTGAGAATGCTGGCCCGGCAGATGCCTGGCATCAACGACCACGGCGCCCTGACCATCCTTGGCGGTCCCCTGCAAAGCGCGCAGACCACCGGCGTCTACGCTCTCCTGGCCGGCGTGGTCGCCCTGATCACCATCTTCAGCGCGGCCTGGTTCGCCGCCCGTCGTGATGTCGTCTCGCTGCGCCGGGAAACCGCCCGTTCAACGCGTCGTCCGCTCTGGCAGCGCCTGCGCCTGGACCTCGTGGCAGCCCTGATCGCCCTGGCCGGCTACGGCGCCTCGCTCTACCTGCTCAACTCAAGCACTCTGGATAACCGCCTCTATCTGCTGCTCCTCTCGCCCCTGGCGCTGCTGCAAACGCTGTTCCTCCTGCTGGCCGCCCTGCTGATCCTTTTCCGCTTTTATCCGCAGATCTTGCGCCTGGGCGCCAGACTGGTCGAGGGCAGACGTGGAGCCGCGCCCGTCCTGGCGCTGGCTCAGATTGCCCGCGCGCCACGCCAGCCAGTGCGCATGACCATGCTGCTCGCCCTGGCCAGCGCCTTCGCCATCTTCTCGCTGATCTTCACCGCCACTCAGGCTCAGCGCGTGCTGGACGTAGCCAGTTATCAGACAGGCGCGGACTTCAGCGGCAATCTGCCCGCGCCGATCTATACTGTACGCGATCTCCCGCAGCTCCTTCAGCGCTATACGCAGGTGCCCGGCGTGCAGGCCGCTTCAGCCGGCTTTCTTCACCAGGGACAGGCTGGCGCCTCGCTCAATCTGCCGGTGAACTTCCAGGCGGTCGATGCCTCGACCTTCGCCCAGGCCGCCACGTGGACCGCCCAGGATAGCTCGCAATCCCTGAGCAGTCTGATGCACCGGCTCACCACGCCGGACAGCGCCGACACGCAACAGCACATCCTGCCGGCGATAGTCGACGCCAACACCTGGAATACCCTGCACCTCTCGCCGGGTGCGACCTTTAATCTGCGCTTCCCCGACCTGGAGTACGACCACCTCTTCATCCTGCGCGCCGTCGCCGAAGTGCAGCACATTCCCACCTCCGGCCTGACCTCGCAGATGGGCGTGCTCGTTGCCTATCCAGCGTTTATCGCCAGCTACACCAACCAGGGCAGCGCGGCCAACGACGCCAGCGTAGCCCTCAATTATGTCTGGTTGCACACGCGCTCCGACGCCCGCAGCCTGGCCAGCGTGCGCGCCGCTCTGAACAAAGGCAGCCTGGCCCTCTCGCCACTCTACGACCGTCGCGCCAGCGAAAGCGCGCTGTACGGCGATCCCGTGTACCTGACTCTCATCGGCGAACTTGAACTGGGAGCCATCACCGCCCTCTTCCTGGCCCTGCTCGGCTGCCTGGTCGCCTCCTGGCTCAACACGCGCAGCCGCCTGACCAGCTTCGTCACCCTGCGCGCCCTGGGAGCCACACCGCGCCAGGTCACAGCCACCATGGCCTGGGAGCAGGGCATCATCTACACCGCCGCGCTTCTGCTGGGCATCCTCACCGGTGCCCTGCTCGCCGCGCTCAGTCTGCCCTCGCTCGTCCTGACCAGCGTTCTGCCCAGCCAGATCACCGGCCAGGTCAACAACACCAGCTTCTACGCGGCCCAGTTTGTGCCACCGCTCCAGGTCATCATCCCGCCTTCGCTCTGGCTGGCCCTGGGCGCCCTGGTCGTCATCTGCCTGCTCGCGCTCGGCCTGATGGTCCACAAAATCGCCCGCTCCTCGGTAGCGTTGATCCTGCGCTTGAACGAAGATTAGCTGGAAAGGAGAAGGCTATTTTCCGTAAGGATACCACCACGGTTTCAGGCCGCCCTCGAAGTCCCAGTGGACGTGTTTGGTTTCGCGAAACTCTTCCAGCCCCTCTTCGCCGAGTTCGCGACTGCCGCCGCTGAACTTGAACCCACCGAAAGGCGCGGCGTCGTTGTCGGTGAGCGGATCGTTGATCCACAGCGTGCCGGCCTGCACCTCTTCAAAGAAACGCTTGGCCTTGAGCGGATCATGGGTGTAGAGATTGGCGCCCAGGCCGTACTTGCTGTCGTTGGCCAGTTCAATAGCTTCATCGAAGGTGCGATAGCTCATAATGGGAATCGTTGGACCGAACGTCTCTTCGCGCATAATGGGCATGGCATGTGAGAGATTGGTCAGCACCGTTGGCTCATAGAAATAGCCGCGCTCGAACTGGGGAGGTCGCCTGCCGCCGGTGAGAATACGCGCCCCCTGCGCCTGCGCCTCCGCTACCTGGGCCTCAACCTTCGCCCGGTAGCGTTCGCCAATGATCGGCCCCAGGTCCGTCTCCGGCTCAAGACCCGGACCCAGGCGCAGTCCGCGCGCGTAGGCCACGATGCGCTCGATAAATTCCGAGGCAATCGACTCATGGACATAGACGCGCTCGGTCGAGGTGCAGACCTGGCCGCTGTTAAGCAGAGCAGCCCAGGCGACGCCGGGCACAGCTACCTCCAGGTTGGCGTCCTCGGCCACAATAAAAGCGTCCTTGCCGCCCAGTTCCAGGTGCAGTTTTTTCATCATCGGCGCGGCCAGTTGCGCGATACGCTGTCCCGTGGCCAGCGAACCCGTAAAGGCGATGACGCGCACACGCGGATCGAGCACCAGCGGCTCCCCGCAGTCCGCGCCATAGCCGCTGACAATATTCAGCACACCCGGCGGCAGATGCTCGCACAGTTCGGCAAAGAGCAGCGTGGAAAGTGGAGTCATCTCGGACGGCTTGAGCACAACCGTATTGCCCGCCGCCAGAGCTGGAGCCACCTTCCAGGCCATCAGAAGGATGGGATAATTCCAGGGCACAATCGCACCCACCACGCCATATGGCTCCTTGAGCACCATGGCAAGCTGACTCTCCTCAATCGAAGGCACCACGCGCCCCCGGCTATGGCGTCCCAGCTCGGCATAATAGCGGAAACAGGCCGCCGACCAGCCCATCTCATCGCGATTCTCCACCAGCGGCTTGCCTCCCTCCAGGGTCAGCAAACGCGCGAACTCTTCTGTGCGTTCGCTCAGCTTGCGCGCGATCTCGTGCAGCATCTCCGCCTTCTGACCAGCCGGCAGACGCTTCCACGCGGGAAATGCTGCCTGCGCCGCTGTCACGGCGCGCTCCACATCGGCGGCGTTCCCCGCCGGGGCCGTATCGATAACCTCTTCATTCGCGGGATTGCGCACCTCAATCACCCTGCCAGAACTCCCCGCCGTGTATTCACCGTTGATCCACATATGATAGGACATGCCAGTATACCCCCGTTTCTTTTGCCTGCTCCTGCGCCAGCAAAAATGGCTCGCCTGCTTTCCAACACGCAGGCCGCTGGTAGTATCTTATCATAGCCATCATCGAAAGAGCCGAATACAGATATGGAGTTTTACCCATCAATCGATGAGTAAAAATCGCCGCCATCTTCGCCTCATCTACGCGGAATGCGAGAGTTGCTTTCATGCTCATACTCTTGTGTGAAAGGGCAGAAGCACAGCGCCGGCATAGCCTGAGTCTGGTACAGTCTAAGAAAGAGGGAAAGATGCTGGCAGTGATTCACAGCAAGTAGAGAAGGAGCATGCGATGATCAAGCATCAGATAGCCGTGAAGCGCGTATACGAGGAGCCGGCAGCCAGCGATGGGACGCGCGTCCTGGTGGACCGTCTGTGGCCGCGCGGACTTTCCAAAGAGCGGGCTCAGGTGAATGTCTGGCTCAAAGAGGTGGCACCGAGCAACGAACTGCGCAAATGGTTCGCTCACGATCCGGCAAAGTTTGAGGAGTTTCGCCGCCGCTATCAGGAGGAGCTTGAGACGCCAGAAGGACAGGCGGCTCTGGAGCAGTTGCGCAACCTCAGCAAAAAGGGGACGCTGACCCTGCTTTTTGCCGCCCATGATACCGAGCATAACAATGCCGTTGTACTCCACGATCTGCTCAGTTGAGAGCAGGCAGATCCTTGGCCCTAAGCCTTTTGCACCCGGGCCAGCGCCTCTTTTAACTGGCGATAGACATTATCCAGGTGTTCGGGCATCACCTTGATATCGGCGATTACCGGCATAAAATTCGTGTCACCGTTCCAGCGAGGGACAATGTGGTAGTGCGTATGCTCGGCGAAGCCAGCGCCCGCCACCTTGCCTTCGTTGATGCCCATGTTAAAGCCGTCAGGATTCATCGCCAGGCGCAGAGCGCTCAAGGCAAGCTGAGCCTGAGCCATCAGCTCGGCCAGCGTCTCGGCGTCCAGGTGAGAAATACTGCCGACATGCTCGTAAGGAGCAATCATCAGATGCCCATTGTTGTAGGGGTAGAGGTTGAGCATCATAAAACACCGCTCGCCGCGATGGAGGATATAGTATTCATCGTCGCGGTGAGCAGCTGGCTGGACACAAAAAATGCACTCGTTTGAGCGTGGAGTTTTTGGCGTAATAAAGGCCATACGCCAGGGCGCCCATAAGTTTTCCATACCGCTAGTATAACACAGGTCAGTTCTACTGAGCAGCCTCTTCTTCTGCCAGTACAGCACACTCTTCAACCTGCGCGGGGGAGAGCAAGACCCATTTCTCGGCCCACTGGTGAATAGCTTCAACCACCGGTTGCAGATCACGTCCCTTGTCGGTCAGGCGATACTCCACCCGCACCGGAATCTGCGGATACACCATGCGCTCGATCACCCCCTCCGCCTCCAATTCGCGCAAACGATCACTCAACACCCGGTCAGAAAGGCCATCTACCGCCGCGGTCAGTTCGCAGAAACGCTGCGGGCCTTGCATAAGTGCATCCAGGATCAAGCCAGTCCAGCGCTTGCCCAGCAACTGAATAGCGTGTTCAAAGCGTGGGCACATGTGATGTTGTTGTGAAATTTCGGCTGGCTTCATCGCCTCTTCCTTGTCTTGCTGGTCTCAGGCTCCAGCACATGCCAATAGGTATCAATGTCTATCGAATGATAACAGTATAACATACTTTCTCATCCTGAGACAACTACTGTTACTATATAAAAGTAAGTAATCGGTAGAAGGAGAAAAAGGCCTTCTCTTATACGAAACGAAGCAGTGGAAGAATTTCTCTCAGCAGTTTTAACGGGTGGTTGTTTTTTTCTTTGACTGCTCGGCGCCTGCGGCGCCTCGCAGAATTATTTTTGTGCGAAAGAGCGGATGGAGCGCGCCAGGCCGCGCCT
>DASZXF010000330.1:0-17243 GCA_035546055.1 Ktedonobacteraceae bacterium | reverse complement strand
TGGCCGCAATATTTGAAAGCGCAAAACGCAGAACTCGATCTGTTGAAGCAGATCATCTCCCATCCTGACCGCTATCTTGACACAGCCAAAACGGTCGCCACTATTTCCGCTGACTCGACCACCCTGAACACAACTTACAATGATGTCAACCAGGATTGGGGCCAGATCACCAGCTACGTCAGCAGCATTAGCAAACACGTCAATGGTGTGGACACCAATGAGACCCAGCCGGTCATCATGGGTACGGTGGGCGCCTTCCTGCTGACCCTGCTGGTCGTTATCGTCGCCGGTATTCTGGTCAACCGCTCGATCTCTGGTCCGCTGAATGAGCTGGTCCTGCTGACCCGGCGTATCTCCAAGGGAGATCGCCACGCACGCGCGCATGTCACCAGCCACGACGAAATTTCGATTGTGGCCAACGCCATGAACAACATGCTGGATAACATCGTGCAGCTTGTTCAGGATACACAGGCTCAGCGCGACGTACTCCAGGGACAAGTGGAAAAGCTGGTCAGCGAGGTCAGCGGCGTGGGTGATGGAGATCTGCGCGTGAATGCCGAGGTCACCGCCGACGCGCTGGGTGTGCTGGCCGACTCTTTCAACTATATGGTAGAAGAGCTGGGCAGCCTGGTTGTGCGCGTGAAGAAAGTCGCCCGCGAGGTCGAAGGGTCCACCACCCAGACCACAGATCGCATGAGCGAACTGGTGGACAAATCTGATCGCCAGATTCAGGAGATCGCCAATGCCGCCTTTGAGATTGAGCGCATGGCGGTCAACAGCCAGCAGGTAGCCAACCGCGCTCTGGCCCTGGCTACCAGCGCTCGCGACGCGCGTATCAGCGCCCAGGGCGGACGCATGGCCGTGCAACAGACCATCGAAGGCATGGGACGCATCAATAGCTACGTGCAGGAAACCTCCAGTAAGGTGCAAACCCTGGGCGAGCGCTCGCGCGAAATCAATAACATCGTGGAAGCGATTTCAAACATCGCTCACCAGACGAACCGTCTGGCTCTGGACGCCGCTATTCAGGCCGCCATGGCCGGTGAAAACGGTAAGGGCTTCGGCGCGGTTGCCGCCGATATCCGCCGCCTGGCCGAACGCGCGAAAGAGCTATCCACCTCCGTAGGACGTATCGTGCGCAGCGTTCGTGATGACATCGGCGCCGTGGCTATCGCTATGAATGACACGGAACGCGAGACCTCCGCAGGAAGTAAACTGGCCGAAGAAGCCGGTGCTTCCCTGGAAACAATCGTGGCCGTCATCGAACGTCAGGCCGACGAAATTGAGGGCATTAACCAGATGGCCGTACAGCAGCAACAGTCCTCCAGCGAGGTTGTGCAGATGATGCAGAACGTCTCGGAAACCACGCAGGAGAGTACCAGCAGCACGCGCGAAGCAGCCCTCAACATGGAGCGCGTGGCTCGCCTGGCGGAACAACTGCTGGCCTCGGTGGAAGCCTTCAAACTGCGCGATGATATGAGCTACCTGGATTTCGCGGAGAACGCGTTCGCGGAAAACGGAGTTGAGCAGCCGACCCCGGCCAGTCCTTTCCGCACCGTCACCGCCACGGCCCAATCCGTGGGCGGCGGCAATCCCTATGAGACGCCCATTCCCTCTTCGGATGGGTTCTTCCCGCAGTTCCCACAGTTCGCGCCCACTGCTTATCAGCAGGGAAATGGCAGTGGACCTCTGACTCAGCCACCGGCAGGACAGAACGGCAAACCGGGCACCTTCCCCCCGCTGGGCAGTCCTGTGCCGCTGCTCCCTGGGAACTACGGCAGCGGACCACTACCGTTCTCGCCCCCCAATAACGGCAACGGCTCCCAGCCAGTGCCAAACTATAACGGTGGACAAATGCCTTTCCCGGCTCCCGGCAGTGACCAGCAAGCCTTCCCGGCCTGGAACAACGAGCAAACCTACCAGGGTTTCCCGCAGCAAACTCCGGCACCGTATGGCACACAGCCGCGTTCCGGTCAGCCCGGCGCCGATTGGCAACAGCCAGGCAACTGGAACCAGTCCGACTGGCAAGCATAGAAGTTTATCAACACAGTCCGCCTGCTAAGGGAAAGCGCAGCGGCTGGCAGAGATCCTGGAGAAAACCCTCTCCAGAGCCTCTGCCAGCCGCTGCGCTTTCCTCTCATTACAGGCATAACGTTTGCGTTATGAATAGCATCGATAACCACTATCTCCAGACATGGACTTTCGGCCCGGCTGGCTGTTAGACTTGGAAGAGAGACAAATGGATTCCCAAAAATGTTTGCTTACTCATGGATGGGATAGATCTGATAGAGGAGAACATATCATGATCGCACAGAGAACAACCAGCTATAATCCAATGGAGATTAACCAGGAAGGCACCATGCACACGCTCATGGCCTTGCTTCAGCAGTCGCGGGTCAGCCTTTCTCGCTGGGACTGCGATGTCTGCGGCATGATCCACATGGGCCAGGCACCGCTGGCTTGCGATAGCTGCGGCAGCGAGTTGCTCACGCAGCAGCCCGACATCCACATCGAAATGAATAACCACTGGTAGAGTCATGCTGAATAGCGGTCATCCGTCTGAAAGGTACGGACGTTCCCGCTATGCCAGGAGACAAACCACGCGCGGCGCGGGGATGAATGTACAAGGGAAAGGTTATGAGAGAAAGCGCTGGCTGAGCACGCGCGCGTGGTTGAGCGAGGCCGTAGTGCCGGGTTCGTTGTTAAGCGAAACGGAGCTGGCGCACAGCCTCGAAAAGCAGAATGCCAGTCGCCATGGCGGCATTGAGCGATTCCACCTGATTGGCCAGGGGAATGCTGACAGAGCCATCAGCCAGATTGCGAGCCTGCGGCGAAAGACCATGAGCCTCGTTGCCGATTATCAACGCGAAGGGCTGGCGTAAATCTTCCTGGTAATAGACGCGGGAAGCGCTGGCCTCAGCGATAAAAATCCTTCCCCTGCCGGTACCACAATGTCGCTCCAGACGCTCCTCAATGGCTGACCATGCCAGATTCGTCCAGACCGGCAGGCCGACATGCGCCCCGGCGGCAGAACGCACCACCTTGGGGCTGAAACAATCGACGCAATGAGGCGTCAGCAACACCTCCTGCACATCAGCGGCCAGCGCGGTACGCAGAATGGTCCCCATATTGCCGGGATCGGCCAGATCGTCCAGCACCAGTACAGCCGGACGAAGAGTCTGTGGACGCCGGGCCAGCAGACGTTCAGGCTGAAAGAGCTGGACAGGCAGAACCGCGTAGACTCCCTGGGATGTCTGTGCCTCGCTCAACGCCTCCGCCACGCGTTCGCTGACCTCAAAGAGCGCTATCCCCGACCAGGACGCGGGTGGATGCAGCAAACGCCCCAGCAGGGCGCGTCCCTCTGGAGTACGCTGGAGCAATTGCGGCTGATAATAAATCTCGCGCGGCAGCAGGTCCGCCAGCAAGAGCGCCTCCAGCAGATGCGGCCCCTCCATCAGCACCAGGCCACTTTTCTTACGTCCTTTCGCCGTGTGTAGATCGCGCACCTGCCCGACACGCGGATTGGCAAGACTGGTAATCAGGGTCATACACTTTCACCATCAGAGCGAGTTGCTTGAACAGAGCAGCCCGGCTGGTTCACACAAACAGCGGCCTTCGCGCCTGCCAACCTGCTGGTGCGGGTTGACAGTGGGCGCGAAGGCCGCCATTTTCCATCGTCTTCTGCTCGACGAAAGCTTACTTCACCGCCGCCAGAGCGGACTCCACCAGAGCGGTGAAAGCGGCCTCGTCATTGACCGCCATCTCAGCCAGGATCTTGCGATCCACCCCGATATTAGCGGTATGGATAGCGTGCATCAGCTTGCTGTAACTCACGCCATGCATACGCGCGGCGGCGTTGATACGCGTAATCCACAGGGCGCGCATATCGCGTTTGCGGTTGCGCCGGTCGCGGTACATATACGCCATCGAGCGCATAACCGACTCATGTGCGGGACGGTAAAGGCGCCGGCGCGTGCCACGATGGCCCTCCGCCATTTGTAACAGTTTCTTATGCTTCTTATGCGCGGGTACGCCACGTTTAACTCTTGGCATGTCTTAATCCTCCATTCGATCTTGAGATAGCGTTTACACAGAATAGGGCAACAGGCGCTTAATCCGGCGCGTATCCCCGGTAGCCAGTTGAAAACTCTTATCCATCGAACGAACGGCGTGAGGAGACTTGTTGCGGCGCAGGTGGTTAAGAGCGACCTTGCGGCGCATAACTTTGCCAGAGCCAGTGATCTTCACCCTTTTGGCCATGGCCGTGTGCGTTTTCAATTTCTGCTTCATGATATGTTCTTTCTGCTCTATGCGAGGTCAGACAATAGAATGGTCAGCGTGCCACGTCCTTCTCAAGCCATACATAGCCACAAAGAAAGAGGCAGCCTGGTATTTGGGAAATTGAGAGGTAGGAACAAGATGTCTCTTTTCCAATCCCACAACAGCTCCATCGAAGGCGCAGAGAAGCCTGTTTCAGGAGCGGACCCCGCGTGCAGGTGGATTATAACACAGGTGATCCTGAGACGCAACATCTTTTTCTTATGGGCGGCGCAGACCTGAGCGGGACGAGGGCCAGGCGGCGGGCCGCGAAGGCCAGGATGGACGCGACAGGCTCAGGCGGCGGCGCACCGGCTGCTCCTCTTCGTCGTCCTGGTGCGTCATCTGCCAGGTAGTGATGAAAAAGAGCGTCCAGCCCCAGACCAGCGCGGCCAGGCCTATCGTCACCAGCGCCTGACTGTCCCAGCGGCCAGGCCAGTAATCCAGGCCATAGGCGACCAGCGCGCCAGCCGCCAGTAGATGCGCCAGTAGCGCTGTGCGCCGGCTGGAACTGGCCAGCGAGAGCGCCAGCGGCAGCATGACCAGCCAGGGCGTATTGATTGGCAAAAAGAGAAACAGAGCCAGGAAAATCCAGCTACCAAAGAGCAGCGCCAGTTCCAGATTGTCAACGATCCACAGACCCAGCAGCAGCAGTCCGCCCACAATCACTGCCGGCAAGAGCAGCCAGTTATGCGGGGTCAGCAGCCAGGCGGCAGGCGGCCAGGTGGCGAAAGGCAGCCGCTTCAGAGCAGCCAGCAAGGAGGACTGCGCGCCATCCTGCCAGAAGGCCAATCCCACCCGCTGCGCGATCCCGTTCAGACCCAGGCCCGACCAGTAGGGAGCGTAGGCCAGGGTGACAATCAGAGCCAGCAAAAACAGGCAGCCGGGCCACCACAGCGCGCGTCCGCCGCGCGTTCCCAGGGTTCCCAGGCGTCCCTCCCTGGTCAGCGCCACCAGGAAAAGCGGCAGCAGCAGCAGACAGAGCGGATTAATCAGCGCAGCCAGTATCACGCAGGCCCAGCTCAGCAGCAGAGAACGACGTTGCAGCAAAAACGCGCTCAGCAGCACAAAGCACAGCGTGGCCAGGTCCATCGGCGCCTCGCCCACGCCCAGCAACAACAGCGCTGGATTCCAGGCATAAAACAGCGTGGCGCTCAGGCGGACCTCCGCTTTGAGCTTGCCCAGCACACTCCAGATCAGCAGCACATTGAGCAGGTGCAGCGCCAGAGCAGCCGCGCGCAGGCTCAACACCAGCTTCACAGGGTCATCCTGCGCCAGCAGCGCCGGTATGACCGTCAGATCCAGCCAGAGCGGACCGGCCTGCGGCGGCACAAACGAACCCGGCTGGAGCGCTCCCGCCACCGCATCGTGAGCCAGCGTGCTCGCGCTGACCAGATAGGGATTTGCGTGATAGACCAGAATCAGGCGCCCGTAGAGTCCGGCCAGCAGCGCCTCCTGTGACAATCCGCCCGGCTCCAGCACAAACCACAGCCCCAGCAAAAGCGCAAACACCCAGATCAACGCCAGCAACACCCGCCACGACCGCTCAGACAGACGATCCTGCACCGCTCGCTGGCCCACCCGCGCGGCCAGCCAGAGCAGCAGTCCCACCACAGCCAGCAGCAACAAGGCCAGATTCGCCATCGCCACCGCCGCAGATCGCTGCGCATTCAGCCAGGGAAAAGCCGCCAGACCCGCCACCAGCGCGGGAAACTGCTTCGTCCAGGCCAGGTCCGCCAGCCAGGGCAGCGCATCCGGCAAAGCTCGCGCCAGAAAGGCATCAGGCCGCGCAGCACCAAAGAGCGGAAAAAGCAGCCAGTAACAAAAACTCAGCAGCAGACCCAGCAGAAGCAACTGAAAAAAGACGCGGCGCAGCGCAGAGGTGCGCTTGCCAGCGGGCAATTGCGGCCAGCGCTGGCGCGGCTCAGCCGGCACATAGACCGGCGTCGTGGTCAAAGGCACACCAGGCAAAGCTGGATTTGTGCGCCTGGCACGCAAAGAACGCGTGGACTGACGGGGGGGCTGCTGCATATCTTCCCTACTTATTTACTGAAGCAAACAAACAACAGGAGAAATTCTTTTCGCACGCCGCAAGCGGCTTCAAGGTTTGCCCCGCACACCTGACCGCCACCATAAAAACGCGAGGCACCACAGATACCGGGCAGTCAAAAAAGTTTATCAACGGCCTCAATAGCAGCGGACAACAACGAATACGCACAGAAGGTCGCGACAGAGCAGAACACTCTTTGACGTATTCTACCTAACTCAACGAAAAAATCCCGGGCATTGTCACAAGTTCATGTCGGTGGATTTATTGATCTATCGATTAGAAGCGCAAAATTGGTCCCAAAACGTTTCCTCTTTTCCGATTCACTGAAGCATTATAAGAATAGAAGGACGAACACTGGTAATCGCGAGGAGACTTCATTCTGGAATTGTCAGGCCCGCATCGTCAGACAGGGAAGGAAAGATCCCGCGATTATCAGACCTGTTTGGGAGTTCGGGCCATTCATATTGTCAGGTATAGGGAAGGATGTTATAATGGCGAGGTGCAAAAAGCATCTCCCCGCATACAAATGCAAGGAGATGATGCGCATGTAATAAAATACAACTCATGCATCAATTCCTGTTGGTGCATCGCCTGCTCTGGAAGCCGCGCTAGCTCGGCGTGTGTTCTCATCCAGAAGCAAGCCCAGAGGAAGGAGGTGGCTTCGTGACACGAGATTATGAACTGGGTTTCATACTCACGCCCGAAGTCAATGAAGAGCAAACGCGCGCCCTGGTGGAGCGCATTGAACAGATCGCCACGAACTTTGGTGGGCAGGTTGTGCGGGTCAACCAGTGGGGACGCCGCCGCCTGGCATATCCAATTCAGCACCACCGTGACGGTTTTTACGTGTTTATTGATATGATCCTGACCCCTGAGACGGTAAGTGAACTCGACCGGACGCTCAAGGTTTCCGAGGAAGTGATTCGCCACCTCATCAAGCTGCGCGATCCCAAGACCGTGCAGAAAGAGCGTGAGGCTCGCGCAACCGCCGCTGCCCAGGCAGCAGCCGCGCCTGAAGGTGAGGAGGCTCCTGCTGAGGAGAGCACCGAGGAGCAGCAGGAAGTCATCGCGGGTGAAGAGAGTGAAGCGCAGGCACCTGTGGCACCTGTGACGCCCGATGAGGACGAATACGTTCCACCGGCCATCGAAGAAGAAACCATTGAAGCGTAAGTAAGAGAAGGTTTCGTCTGCATCAACTTATTCGGTTTCAGAGGCAGAACGTTTCAGGCTAGAGCAACGTCTATTACGTTGAAAGGACATCAACCATGTTGAATAAAATCATGTTGATTGGGAATCTGGGAAAAGACCCGGAATTTAATGTCACGCCTGACGGCACTCCTGTCGCGAAGTTCTCTCTGGCAGTCAGCCGCAACGTCAAGAGCCGCAGCGGGGAACGGACAAAAGAAACCGATTGGTTCAACATTGTCGCCTGGCGCCAACTGGCAGAGATTTGTGAGAAATACCTGCACAGGGGGTCGAAAGTCTATATCGAAGGGCGCCTCTCGCAGCGCAAGTATACTGACAAAGAAGGTATTCAGCGCACTGCTATCGAGGTTGTGGCTAACGATATGCAAATGCTCGACCCGAAAGATGCTTCCGGCGGGACCAGCAGCTATGCTCCCAGCAGCGCTGGCTCGACCAGCTATGGAGGCGGGAGCGCTGCGGTTGGAGACGACTTTGATCCATTCCTTGAGGCAGACGATCTTCCCTAAATTCTCTCAGCAACCGAGGTTGCGGGGAACAAAGGAGCAAGTTCGTGCATAGACGATCTGATGGACCGCGCCGCGAGCGAGGCGGGCGCGGTGAACGCGGCGGACGCCGCAAAATTTGCCAGTTTTGCCATGACCATGTGCGTGAGATTGATTACAAGGACGCCAGCCGCTTTATGAAGCGTTACATCTCCGATCGTGGCAAAATCGAGCCGCGCCGGAAAACCGGCACGTGCGCGAAGCATCAGCGCCGCTTGAGCGTTGCGCTCAAGCAGGCTCGCCATATGGCATTGCTGCCCTACACTGCGGAGCACATGCGCGGCATGTAGAGGGAACGCTTATGCATCGCACAGTAAAGGTGAAGGCTGCCTGCTTGGGGAGAACCAGGCTGGCTTTTCACCTTTGCTGTGCCTTCATATAAATACCAACCATGACCTTACATGACCTTAGCAGAAGGGGAGTCTCATGAGTACTCAAACAGAGCGTCCTGCCCGTAAGCCTGCCAACCAGCGCGGCAAGGGAGGCCAGAACGCCAAACGCTATTACAAGCAAACGGCGCACGTGGAAGCACGACGCGACGGCAAACCTCTCATTTTCGGTTGGGGCACACACCTTTCACACACTGAGAAGGTTCGGATTCAGCGCCGCGCCACCTGGGGTCTCGCGGCATTCGTCATTCTCCTTCTCGCAGTGGTAATCACTGGTACCTGGATTAATCTCAATATCATTACTCCCGGGCTGGCTATCACGACGGTCAACGGCCACGCTATCCCCCAATCCGAGTATCGCCAGATGGTGGCTGTCAAAACTCAGCTTGAATTGAACAAGCTGTATGGTCCCAAGGGCTTGACGACTCAGTTGACCAGCCTGGAACAGCAATACGCTCAACAGAATGACGCCGCGACCAAGACTAACAAGCAGATCTCCGATCTGAATGATCAACTGAAAAAGCTGCCCGCCGATAGCCCGAAACGCAAGGATATCCAGAAACAGATCGATGATCTGACGAAGACGCTGGATGGTCAGCAGAAAAAAGCTTCAGACCTGAGCACGCAGATCGGGACAATGAACCAGACGACTATCCCGCTGGAGAAACAGGGCTTTACGCAGTCGCAGCTGGGCAATGATAGCGCGACCTGGCTGCAGGACGATGAGCTGATTCGCGAGTGGCTGACCACGCAGAGCGCCGAGGTGCGGGCGAAAATTAATCCCACTACCCAGCAGGTGAACGCGGATTTCAATAAGCTGAAAGCCGAGATGCCCAAGTCCAATGGCTATAATACGTTCCTCAGCCAGATGGGCATTACCGACGACCAGGTTCGCGCGATGCTGACCATTCTCGACCGCCGCACTAACGCCCAGGCGTATTTCCAGCCGCAGGTGAAGTCTCCGTCGTACCAGGTGCTGGCGCGCGAAATCGTGGTGCAGACCCAGCAGAAGGCCAATGAAGTGCTCCAGGATTTGCAGAAGGGGCAGGACTTTGGCAAGCTGGCCAAACAGTTCTCTCAGGATACCAATTCCAAGGATAAAGGCGGTAGCCTGGATTGGATGACTCGCTACCAGTACATTGACTCGGCTGGCCTGAATGGTCCGGCTGTGGTGGAAAACTGGATGTTCGATTCGTCGCGCAAACTGAATGAGCTGAGTCCGGTGCTCTATGGCAACGGCGCGTACTACATTGTGCAGATTATGAATATCGATCCTGCGCATGATGTGGACGCGACTCTGCTCAAGTCGTTGCAGAGTAATGCTCTGGTGGACTGGCTGCTGGAGCGCCGCGCGCTGCCCGGCCAGAATATCACCAGCGCCGACCAGAACATGATGTTCGATCCCAATAACCTGCCGCCGAATGGCGCTCTGCCGCAGAGTGCGCCGCCGATGCCGACCCCTGCGTCCTAGCATGGCAAACACGCAGCAGATGACAGGAGCGTGGCACTCACGCTCCTGAGTCTGTCGCTCGTCCTGGTTCTCACGCTGATTGGCAACCAGGACGGGCAGCAGGCAGCCATCGTTCTCTCATCGCTTAGATCGGTTACATTATGTCCAGCAGCACATGTGAATCTACAATCTATCTGCCACCTGTCTCAGAACTGTTACAAACTGCTTCTCTCTACTTCCACATTCCTTTTTGTCATACACGCTGCCACTATTGCGATTTTAATACCTATGCCGGTATTCTCCCTTTACGCGAGCCATATGTACGCGCGCTGCTGAAGGAAATTGAACTGGCCGGGGAGATGGCCCGGCTGGCCGATGGTTCTCCGCGCCGCTCACGCACGATCTTCTTTGGCGGCGGCACTCCCAGTCTCCTGAGTGTTGAACAGGTTGCCCGCGTGCTGGCGGCCAGCCGAACGGCTTTCGCGGTGGATGAGGAGGCGGAAATTACCCTGGAGGCCAATCCGGGGACGTTGAGTCTGGAGCGACTCCAGGGCTTACGCGCGGCGGGGGTCAATCGGTTGAGCCTGGGTTCGCAGAGCTTTGACGCGGACCTGTTGCGCGCTCTGGGCAGGATTCATTCTCCCCAGGAGATTACTCAGGCGGTGCTGTTTGCCCGCCAGGCCGGTTTCACGTCGCTTAACCTGGATTTTATGTTTGGTCTGCCGGATCAGACCATGCGCCAGTGGCAGGATACGCTCGACGAGGCGCTGGCTCTGCGCCCCGAACATCTCTCGCTGTATTCGTTGATTATTGAGGAGGGCACGCCCTTCGCGACCTGGACCGCCGAGGGACGGATTACGCCCGGCGATGAAGATCTCTGCGCCGATATGTATGAGTACGCCGAGGAGCGCCTGCGCGCGGCGGGATATGTCAATTACGAGATTTCAAACTGGTCGCTGCCCGGCCACCAGTGCCAGCATAACCTGACTTACTGGTGGAATCTGCCCTACATTGGTATGGGAGCTGGCGCCCATTCCTGCTTCGGGGGCCGGCGCTTTTCCGATGTGCTGGACCCCCAGGAGTATATTCGCCAGCTCAAGGCAGGACAGATGCCGGTAGCCGAAAGCCATGAGCTATCCCGACTCCAGGAGATGACAGAAACCGCCTTCCTGAGTCTGCGCACAGCTATGGGTCTGCACCTGCCGACCTTCGCGGAACGCTTCGGGGAGTCCTTCGCTCAGTTTGTCGGCGACAGATTGCGCGTCGTCGATGAGGCCGGTCTGCTGGAGCATACCCGGGACTGGCTGCGCCTGAGCGAACGAGGCCGTCTGCTCGGCAACGAGGTCTTTTTCAGGCTTTTACCCGATTAACCCCTGATACAAGGCCAGGGAAACAAGGAATGGCGGGCCAGGCTTCACCAGGATGAAACCCGCTTAGTGGAAAGGATTGAGATGTGAGATCACCTTCATTACCCGCTCAGTGGACGATCTTTGAGCGTTTAGATCAAAAGCCGCTCGATCCTGAGCAGGGCGCTGCAAACAAATCCTTGCTCACCTGGTATAAAGAGGCAGGCATCAGCCCGCTCCATGCCCAGTTGCTCTATAATCGCGGACTGCGCACGCCCGCCGAGATGCTGGCTTTCCTGAAAGCCGATCCCCAAAAGTTGCTGGAGCAGATTCCTGATCCGCTGCAATTGAACGATATGGAGCGCGCCCTGCCACGCATTCGGCATGCCCTGGACACGGCGGAGCATATCACCATCTTTGGCGATTTTGACGCCGACGGCGTGACCTCGGCGGCTCTGTTGACTCGCGCGTTGCGTCACCTGGGTCAGCCCGCCGAGCGCCTCTCGGTCTATATTCCCAGCCGCCTGCACGGTCCACGTGGCCTGAGCCGCGCCGCACTCGACCTGATTCACGAACGCGGCACAACGCTGATCATCACCAGCGATTGCGGTACCTCTGACGTGGAAGAAGTGGATTATGCTCGCGGCCTGGGCATCGATATCATCATCACCGATCACCACCATCCACCCGCTCAGCTTCCCCAGGCTTTTGCCCTGATCAACACCTGGCGCCCCGACAATACCTATAGTGAGCGCTACCTGTGCGGGGTTGGCACGGCCTTTAAGCTGGCCCAGGCGCTCTACCGGGAGGCCGGACGCGCGGAGGAGGTAAAGGATCTGCTGGACCTGGTGGCCATCGGCACTATCGGCGATGTCATGCCGCTGCTGGGCGAAAATCACCTGCTGGTGCGCGCGGGTATGCAACAGCTCAACCGCACGCGCAATCCCGGCCTGCAAGCGCTGTTTCAGACCGCGCGCCTGCAACCCGGCAAGGTCCGCGAGCGCGATATCTCATTCGTGCTGGCTCCCCGCATCAACGCCGCCGGGCGCATGAAGGACGCGGAACTGGCTTTCAGGCTGCTCACTACCGATGATCCCGCCGAGGCCAGCGAGCTGGCGAACGAACTGGAACAGCTCAACGCCTCGCGCCAGCAACAAACCGAGGAATTGATGAAGCTGGTGCGCGAACAGGCACAAGCGCAGGCGGATAAACAGGTGATCCTGGTCTATGGAGCGCAGGAGCAATGGCCGGAGGGCATTATCGGACTGGTCGCGGGCAAACTGGCGGAGGAAACCGGGCGCCCGGCCTTCGTGCTCAGCCAGGGTCTTGAGGTCAGCCGGGGATCTGCGCGCAGTCATGAACATTTCAACCTGATCCTGGCCCTGCAAGCCGCGCGCCCCCATCTCTTCGAGCGCTTCGGTGGCCACGCTCAGGCCGCTGGCTTCACCATCGCCAATCAATATATCGCTGAATTACACGAACACCTGCTCACCTGGCGCGCGGACACCCAGCCCGTGGTGGTCACGCTGACCGAAGAGGCAGCCGCTGCGGAACCCGCCGACCTTCCCGAAGCCAATAACGAGCCAGAGCCAGTTCTCTCCGCCCGCAAGGTCGATCTGGTGATATCCAGACCTGAGAATATCAACGCCGCCATGCTGGCAGCTACGCAGCAACTCGCGCCCTTTGGCACCAGCAATCCCGAACCTGTCTTTCAGCTCAACGAGGCTATTATTCAAAAACTCTGGACCAGCGGAGCCGAGGGTCGCCACCTGAGTCTGCGTTTGCGCGCGCGCCATCTCTCATTCAAAGGCACCTTCCTGCGCGGCGGAGCGCGGATTACGACGCTCAAAGAAGGCCAGCCGGTTCAGGTTATTTTTTCCCTGGAACCGGCCTACGCCCGACCCGGCGAAACGCCCAAAGAGGAGATTCAGCTCAAAGTTCTGGAGATTCTGCCAATCAACCAGCCTGCCAGCGCTCCATGACGCCCTTTCACACATTCATTAAGAAATGAAGCTGCTGCTTGCTTCCAGCCAAACTGAAAGAGGACCGTTTCGGGAAAGGGCAGCCGTCGCTTGCGCGGGAGCTGGAGCTGACTAACCAGGGCTTTTCCAATGGTGTCACATGTGGGATGACTGATAAAGCATTTGCGAAGCGAGCAGGCAGAGGAGAAGAGAAGGGCTGCCCGTAGCGGGCGAGCAGAGATTTACACGGAAGAGGTTATACCTATGGTTCTGAGCAAAGGTTCGCTCAATGCTATCCTGACAGACGAAGATGTAGATCAGTTGCTGGGCGAGGCTTGCGCGCAACTGGAGGTGACGGAGAAGCGCGTGCTGGTGATTATTCCCGATGGCACGCGCACCAGTCCGCTGCCGCTGATGTTTCGCCTGCTGGATAAGCACCTGGGGCAGCGCGCCAGGCAACTCGATTATCTGGTGGCGCTGGGTACGCATCAGCCCATGTCAGCGGAGGCGCTCAGTCAGTTAGTGGGCGCGCCGGTCAACGAGGAGGGCGCGGTTGAGGGATATCCTCGCACCCGCGTCTTTAATCATCACTGGTCCGACCCCCAGGCGCTGCAAACCATCGGTGTGATCGGACGCGAGGAGGCAGCTGAGATCACTGGCAATCTGCTGGCCGATGACGTGCCGGTGACGCTCAATCGCCTGATCTTCGCTTACGATCAACTGATTATCTGCGGCCCGGTCTTCCCTCACGAGGTCGCGGGCTTTTCAGGAGGAGCAAAGTATCTCTTTCCCGGCATCGCGGGCGCGGAAATCATCAATTTTACGCACTGGCTGGGCGCGCTGGTGACAAATATCCAGACCATCGGGGTCAAGCAAACGCCGGTCAGGCGGGTGATTCAGCGAGCCGCCGAATTTGTCACGCAGCCGCTTTTCTGCATCGCTATGGTCCTGCGTGGCTCCGATCTCCATGGAGTTTACTGCGGCTCTCAGAGCGAGGCCTGGAGCCAGGCGGCTGATCTGTCGGGCCAGCTAAACATCGTTCACACCGGCAAGGCCATGCGCAGTGTCCTGGCCATGCCGTCGCCTATGTACGATGACCTCTGGACTGCCGGCAAAGCCATGTACAAGACCGAGGGCACAATTGCCGATGGCGGTGAGGTGATTATCTACGCGCCCCATCTTGACGAGATCTCGTATACCCACGGACGCCTGCTGGACCAGATCGGCTACCACGTGCGCGATTACTTCACCAAACAATGGGAGCGCTTTGAGCACGTGCCGGGCGGTGTGCTGGCTCATAGTACGCACGTCAAAGGTCTGGGCAGCTATGACGCGGCGAACGGCGTGGAGAGTCCTCGCATCCAGGTCACGCTGGCCACCTCGATTCCCGAGGCCCGCTGTCGCCTGGTCAATCTGGGCTATCGCGATTACCGCACCATCGATCCCCATGCATGGGAGAACCGCGAGGACGAGGGCTACTTGCTGGTGCCACACGCCGGCGAGGTTCTGTACAGAATATAAACTCAGATGGGTAGGAGAATGGTCGCAGTCGTGCCCTGGCCGGGCTTGCTGGTCAGTTGCAGTGCGCCCCCGTGAGCGGAGAGAATGCCACGGGCGATGGAAAGGCCCAGGCCGCTTCCGCCTGTCTCGCGCGAGCGCGCTTTATCGACGCGATAAAAACGCGTTCCCAGACGTGCCAGGTCAGCCGGCGCGATGCCCGGGCCGGTATCACTCACACGCAGGCAGGCGCGCTCGCGCTCTTTAAAGGTAGCAACGCTGACTCGGCCCTCTGGCGGCGTATATTTTACCGCATTATCAAGCAGAATGAGCGTGACCTGTTCCAGCAGGAGGCGATCTACCTGGACAATGGCCGACTCTTCCGGCTGGCAGTTGAGGATAACGCGAGCCTGACTGGCCAGCGGTTGCATACGTTTCACCGCCTCTGCGGCCAGTTTTGCCAGGTCAAGCGATTCCCTTTGCAGGCGCAACTGGCCGGCATCGATGCGCGCCAGCAGGAGCATATTATCGATCATTTTGTCCATATAGGCCGTCTCTGACACGATATCTTCGACCAGGGCCACATCATCTTCCGCCAGGCGCTCTCGACCAAGCAAAAGCACTTCCGCGTTGGCGCGCACCAGGGCCAGTGGCGTCCCCAGTTCATGAGAAACGTTGGCGATAAAATCCCGCTGACGTTGAAAGGCCAGCCGCGCCGGCAGGAGCGCCTTGCGGGCCAGGTACCAGCCTCCGGCGGGTGCGCCCAGGAGAATCGCCAGGAACATGCAGAGAAAGAAAATACGCACGATAGTAGTGCGGCGGGCCAGGGTTTCAGCAGGCGTAGTGCCCAGTTGCACCACACCCAGCACACGCTCTGTGCCCGCTTCGCGCACCAGTATAGCCTGGCGCACCATGGCGGGCCGCGAGGTCGAGAGAAAAACGAAATCGAACTCCACCTGTCCCGTACCCGTCTCGTCAAGCGCATCCCTGGCCATCGTCTCGCCTCCCCGCAACACGCTCAGGGCCAGGGTATTGTCGAGAAAATGTTTCTGCACGCCTCCGCCCACGCCGGATGAGTGTATCATCCGCCCACGTGAGTCATAGCAGGCCAGCATGTAGTTATGTCCCGGCGTGGTGAGCGGACACGTGCTGCCGGGCGCGGCCTGCCAGTTCCGCACCAGCGGAGCAAGTTTTTCGCTCAGATCATGTCCGCTGGCCGTGACAACCAGCCAGGGTACACTCGCACCAATGCTGACCCCCAGTAAAACTACCAGAACAGCCAGCAGACTGACGTACCAGAGAAGCAGGCGCCTGAACAGGTGAGCAAAGACAGATCGCTCAGGATCGGCAGACCTGAGCTTCCGCCACCAGGCCAGCCAGCGCCGCTCTCTACCTCCCTGGCCGTTTTCTCTTCTCATAGATATCATTCCTCGATTTTATAGCCTACGCCGCGTATGGTTTTGATCAGTTCATGGCTAAAACCCTGGTCGATTTTATCACGCAGATAGTGAATATAAATATCTACAATTTTATACGACGCCTCCAGGTCATAGCGCCAGACATGATCGATAATCTGCGTGCGTGTCAGAACCTGGCGCGGATGGCGCATTAAAAATTCCAGCAGAGCGAACTCTTTGGAGGTCAGGTTAATAACGCGCGCGCCGCGCCTGGCCTCATGGCGAACCAGATTCAGGACCAGTTCGCCTACACGCAGTTCAGTGGCATCGTCAAGCACACGCTCGCGTCTGCGCAGAAGGGCATCCACGCGCGCCAGCAGTTCTTCCATGGCGAAAGGCTTGGTCAGGTAATCGTCAGCACCCGTTCTCAGCCCTTTGACGCGATCCTCGACCGCGCGGCGCGCGGTGAGCATCAGAATAGGCGTGGCGATACGCTGTACACGTACCTGGCGGCACAGTTCGATGCCGTCTATCTCTGGCAGCATGAGATCCAGAATGATGACATCATAAGTATCACTCAGCGCCAGGTCCAGGCCGGCCAGGCCATCACGCGCCACGTCAACAGTGTGGCGCACCTCCAGCAAGGCACGGCGCAAGAGAGTTGCTAACTTTTTCTCATCTTCCACGATCAGAATGTGCATACATACCCCTCTTTTCCCAAAGCTTCCTGGCTATTGTAGTTCATTCACCAGAAGATGGGAACGTTTCGTTTGTCAGACCCGCGTGTGGGAGGCCGCAAGCGGCGCCTGTTGAGCGTGCATCAACCAGACATAGCCATCCTCCAGACCCGGTTCAGCGGGCGCTACGCCAGCCTGGGATGTGAGATTGCCCACCACGCGATATTGCACATGAGTACCCATATTCAGGGTCGAAACAATAGTAAAATCGCCCTCTGGACGCTGGCCACCGGTGGTCATCAGCCAGACTTTGCCGCGCGTAGTCTGCAACATCTGAGCTATTGTGCCCTGAAAAATCACTCGCCCGCTTCTGACCACGGCGATGTTCTGACAGGTCTGAGCGATATCCTC
>DASZXF010000329.1:0-2703 GCA_035546055.1 Ktedonobacteraceae bacterium | reverse complement strand
TGTGTCGCTTATCCTACAAGCTGGCTGTTTTTGCTTCTTGATTTGTGAAGCTTTTTCTAGCATACTCGAAACAGGAACAGAAGTAAAGATATCCTACAGTCTGTAGACGAATATGTGAACATAACGGATCAGATTCTCTGGCTATCTTGCAGCTGTTTCGATATTATAGACATGTAGTCATCCTTGATTTTTCTGAGGCGGCTCCAACCGCCGGTTGCGCCCCGTCTCCTCTTTTTGGATGAGGTTTGGCGAATGACACGAAAGCGGGAAACAACGCAGCATGATGAGCACCAAACGCTTGTTCAAAGAGCTTTGGCTCCAGGCTCACTTCCACCCATGCTCGCATTCGTCAACAGCGTCTTTGGGGATGAGGTTTGGCGAGCGCCGCGCGCTCGTCAAACCTCATCATTTCCCCTGAAGTGGGGAGGGGAAACGCGCTCTTGCCGGAAACATCGGGGGTGACTGATAAAAGAGAAGAGAAGCTTTCTCTAGAAGGAGCACAGGCTATGCATTCTTCCGCGCGTCACCATCATGATCCTACGGGCGAGGCGGCAGCCAGAGAGACAAAGGGATTGGTCATGAACGAAGGCTGGCGCTACGACCTGAAAGAATGGGTCCACGATACATTTTCGTCCCGTGGCATGTTTCGCAAGCTCAGACAGAGGACCGTCGAGCTGGGTGATATAAGGCCCGGAGAGCAGGTACTGGATGTTGGCTGTGGCACAGGAACGCTGGCCCTGGCGGCGGCGCGGCGTGTGGGCCACGCGGGTCGGGTCATAGGCCTTGATCCGGGGGAACAGCAGATTGCCAGGGCCAGCGCGAAAGCGGCGCGGCGTCACCTGCCGGCCACTTTCCAGGTCGGGGTTATTGAGCAACTACCTTTTCCCGCTCAGACTTTTGATGTGGTATTCTCATCCTTGATGATGCATCATCTGCCCGCTTCTCTCAAACGTCAGGGACTGGCTGAAATCGCGCGTGTTCTCAAACCAGGAGGGCGCGTGGTCATTGTTGATTTTACGCATAAGCAGGATCGTCAGGAGCAGGCCGCGCGCTTCCACGCCGGAGGCAGTCGGATGCACGACCTGGCGGACCTGCTCACAGAGGCCGGTTTCGGCCAGATGACGACCGAGGAGTTGCAATCTGCCCGCCCCTCCTCTTTCCCGGGCGCGGGCTTCATTCGCGCCTGCAAAAACGTCGACCAGAAGGAGACCGCCGCCAATGTCCGTGATTGATCGTCAGGAAAAAGCTGAAAAGGGGCTGGCATCGCTGCGCAGTCCTGGAGATCGCTTTGCCTACGTGCTCAGCCAGTGCAGCAGTCCGTTTGTCGTTGGTCTGCTGGTACTTGGCTACGTCGCACTCTCCACCGCGCCGACTGTGCTCAGGGGATGCGCCTGGCTGGCGGTCATCGCGCTCGGTCTGCTGGTGCCCTTCGGGGTCATCTGGTGGGGAGTCAGGAAGGGGAAGTGGACTGATCTGCACGTCAGCCGGCGTTCAGAGCGTCTGATACCATTGCTGGTTGGCCTGCTTGCCCTGGCCGGCATGCTGGTCGGACTGCTGCTGCTGGCGGCTTCGCGTCCGCTGGTGGCCACGCTGGTAGCGGTCATCATTTCCTTCTCGCTGGCCACGCTGATCACGCAGGTAGGTAAATACAAAATCAGCCTGCACATCGACTCGGCAACCGGCGCGGTCGCGGTCTTTTGCTGGCTGGTCAATCCCGCGTTTCTGTTCCTCGTGCCTCTGGTGGTACTGATCGCCTGGGCCCGCTGGAAACTGGAAGCGCACACCCCCCTGCAAGCCCTGGCAGGAGCCGCCCTCGCCGTAACCGTCGTCGCCATTGTATACAAACTCTTCGGTCTGTACTGAGTGCTGCGCACGATGGGAGCGGCGGAGGCGCCTCCGTCGCTCCCATCGTGCGCAGAATGGTACGCACGCCATGAATGACGCACGATTTGAGCGTCGTCTGTCTCTCAAGAAACCCTCTCCTCGTCGGCAGGCATCGCGCATTTGGCCCGATCCTCTTCAGGGCTTGACAGCGCGAGATTACAGCGGTATACTTTGGATGAAAGAAAAATTCATTCATTGAAAAGGAGGTGGCTGGATGCCTCGGACACCTGAAGCGAATCAGCGCATTCGCGAAGCGCAGCGCGCGAAGATTCTGGAGAGTGCCAGGAGAGTTTTTGCGCGCAAAGGGATGGAGGCGACGATTGCGGATATTGCCGCTGAGGCGCAGATCAGCCTGGGGCTGGCCTATCGCTATTTTAGCGATAAAGAGGCTATCATTTCCGAACTGGTGAAGCAGACGGTCCCGGACGCATCCGCCGGGTTACAGCAGCTTTTGCAGGCGCCTGGTTCGCCTGGCCAGCGTCTTGCCGCCTTGATTTCGGGGATTGTGGCGGCCCGAGGACAGCGTGAGCCGCTTGAGGCCTATCAACTGTTCAACCACGCGCTCCAGGCTGGCGCCATGCCTGCTGAGACGCGCGAACTGCTGGGCAGGCGCTATCAACAGCTTCTGGACACGATGCGCCAGTTGATTGTCGAGGGACAGGCCGCCGGGGAAGTGGCTCAGGGCGACCCGGACCAGCTGGTGGCAGTCGTGAGCGCCTGCCTGGATGGCCTGACCCGCTGGGCCGTGCGCGATCCTGAAGAGTTCCGCGCCTATGTGCCCGATGCCGGGATTATCCTGCGCCTGCTCAGACCGTCAGC
>DASZXF010000328.1:0-6607 GCA_035546055.1 Ktedonobacteraceae bacterium | reverse complement strand
AGCTACGCGCAAAGGCATGACGCTGCTGGCGGCGACGGGCGATTTTGGCTCGGCGCAGATCTCCTGCGATGGCAGTTCTTTTCAAAAAGCCGTGTCCTTCCCCACTGATGATCCGCTGGTCACCGCTGTGGGAGGAACCGCTTTGAAGGCCAACGCCGTTACAGGCCAGTACAGGCGCGAAACGACCTGGAATGAGTCGGCTTCCTATAATAAAGCTACTGGCGGCGGCTACAGCAAAATCTACCGGGCGCCGTTTTTCCAGCGCGGTCTGCTGCCCAAAAACGCCGGGCGAGGGGTACCCGATCTTTCGCTCAACGCCTCTGTCAACGGCGGTGTGGTCGTTCTGGAAAGCCACGGCCCCGGCGGACGCCCGACCATCAACATCATGGGAGGCACCAGCGCAGCCGCGCCCGAACTGGCCGGCATTTTCGCCGATGCCGTGCAGATGGCTCATCATCGTCTGGGCGCGCTCAATGCCGCCCTGTACAGACTTGGCACCGGCCCGGATTATCATCGACTCATGCACGATATTGCGTCTGGCAACAACATTCTGCTCTCCTCCGGCCTGCGCGGTTATACCGCCGAAGATGGCTGGGACGCTGTGACCGGCTGGGGCTCGCCCAGAAACGCCGGGCACTTTCTGGATGCACTGATCGCGGCCAACCAGGCCATTCCGCCCGTCGCCGACGCGCCCATTTCGACCACCGCACCCCTCCAGCGCATACCGACGCTGCCACCACCCGTTACGTCCACACCGTCGATCAAAAAGGGCATCGCTCAGTCCACGCCTGATGTTCCCTCTCAGCCAGATCGGCATACAGAGGCTCACCGCAGCAAACACCAGCCGCGTCCGCCCGCTACCGGCACACCAACCGGCAAGAAATCGCGCGCTCACAAATAAGGACCATTTGTTATACGGGAGCGCAGGTCGTATACTGGTACGAACAATGTTTATAGAGAAGCGGGGGGCACTATGCCAGACAACATTCGCATTCTTTTATGTGAGGATCAAACCTTGATGCGCCAGGGTTTGCATACGGTGCTGGAGCTGGAACCAGGTCTGCTGGTGGTAGCCGAGGCGGAGGATGGACAGCAGGCCATCAAGCGCTATGGCGAACTCCAGAGCCAGGGCCAGGGACCGGATATTGTCCTGATGGATATTCAGATGCCGCACCTGAATGGTGTTCAGGCTACAGCGGCCATTACGACGGCCTATCCAGGCGCGCGGATCATCATTCTGACGACCTTTGACTATGACGATTATGTTTTCGAGGCCGTCAAAGCCGGGGCGATGGGTTATCTGCTCAAGGATGTCCCTGCCGCAGAACTGGCGGGCACCATTCGCAGGGTTCATGCCGGCGAGCCATTTATTCAGCCAAGCATCGCCAGCAAGTTGTTGATGGATGTTGGACGCAAGGGCCGCGTGCCAGCCAGCCAGGGCAATATCCCGCTCGATGAGGAACTCAGCAGCCGCGAGATAGAAGTACTCAAATTACTCGCTGCGGGGGCCAGTAACCGCGAAATCGCCGAGCGCCTGACCCTGGCTGAAGGTACGGTCAAAAATCATGTCTCGAATATTCTCAGCAAGCTGCACGCTGAAAATCGCACCCAGGCCGCGAATCTGGCCCGCGAACGCAAGTTGATCTGAGCGGCATGGCCTCGACAGTAGATCATTTGTGTGTTAGACTTGGGCTGAAAAATCAGGGAGAGAGTGCCGCCACGGGGGGATTGCTCAAGGAACGATGACACAAACACAGGATTCTCAAGAAACCCGAAAACCACAGACCAGCGAGGCGGAGAGCCTGGCCAGGCTCGCGACAGCAGCGGAAAGCCTGCTGTTTGTCGCTGGTCGCCCTCTTGAATACACCGAACTGCGCAAGTTGCTGGATGTCGATGATAGCCGCCTGGCGCATGTGCTGGACACATTGAGCGAGCAACTGGAGAGTCAGGGGCGAGGTCTGCGTCTGCAACGTCTGGGCAACCAGGCGCAACTGGTCACGGCGCCGGAAAACGCCCGCTACATCGCGGCCTTGCTCGGTCTGCCCATGACGGCGAAACTGACCACCGCCGCCATGGAGACCCTGGCGGTGATCTCCTACCGCCAGCCGATGACGCGCGCGCAGATTGAGGCGGTGCGCGGTGTGAACAGCGACCGCGCGCTGGTCAGTCTGCTTCAGCATGGCCTGGTGGCCGAGGTGGGACGCGCCCAGACGGTGGGACGCCCGGCCCTCTTTGCGACGACGGCGGAGTTTCTACAACAGTTTGGCCTGACCAGTTTGACCGATCTTCCCCACGTGCCCCAGGCTGTGCTGGACGGTCAGCCTCAAAACGGCCAGGCGCCCGCAGAAGGTTCGTCCGCGCCGATTCAGCCGGAGATCCCTGGTATGGAGAGCGACCCTCCCGCGCACGCTTCGCCGGAGACCGCCACCAGCGCGCCCGGTATCCCTGACCCGGCGCAGGAACATCTGCCGTCCACACCTGAGTCCGGGCAGGTGGAAGCCGTTGACCCGGAGGAAAAGAGCGAATGATGCGTATTGGACGCCACATGCCGACAAACGCCAATCCCGTGAAAGCCGCCAACCAGGCTCAGGAGATTGGCTGCCAGGCCATCCAGATTTTCGCCAGCAATCCGACTGCCTGGACTCCCACGCAGGGCGGCGAGGAAGCCTGCCTCGCCTTCGCTGAAGCCGCGCGGGCGCTGGATCTCTCCCCGGTAGTGCTGCACGCTCCCTATCTGATTAATCTGGCCGCGCCGGATGAGGCGGTCTGGGAAAAATCCGTCACGCTGCTGCGCTGGACCCTCCAGCGCGGGGCTTTGCTGGGAGCGTCGTTTGTGGTCTTCCATGTGGGCAGCCACAAGGGCAGCGGCGTAGAAGCAGGCGTGGAGCGCGTTGTAAAGGCCATTGAGCAGATCCTTCCCACTACACCGCCGGAGGTCACCCTGCTGCTGGAAAACAGCGTCGGCGCGGGCAACACGCTCGGCGGTCCCTTCGAGGAACTGGCCGCCGTCCTCCAACGTCTGCCGGATTACACCGCGCGCCTGGGCGTTTGCCTGGATACCGCCCATCTCTGGGGCGCCGGTCACGACATTTCTACGCGCGCGTCCACGCTGGAAGTTCTGCGCCACTTCGACGAGGCGGTTGGTCTACAGCGTCTCAAGGTTCTGCACCTCAACGACACAGAAAAAGCCCTGGGCAGCCATCGCGACGTACACGCGCGCATTGGCGAAGGAGTGATCGGCGCCGAAGGTCTGAGCACCCTGCTCTGCGATCCACGCCTGTCCCACGTCGCGGTTCTGCTGGAAACGCCCATCAAGCAGATCGACGAACAAAAATTAGACTGGGAACACGACAAAGCACACCTGGCACAGGTCAGACTTTTACAACAATAGGAATAGAAAATTATTGAAAAGGAAGACGCTCCATAAAACGCATGAAGTACGTTTTATGGAGCGTCTTCCTTTTCAGCTATTGCACTGTCAGCGTGACGGTTATGGAGTGCGGGCTGCCGGAAATGCCATTGCTGGCGCTCAGGGTGATAGTGCCGGTGTAGGTACCGCTGGTCAGGGTGGCAGAGGCGACGGTGACGGTAAAGGTAGCGCTAGAGCCGCTAGCGATAGTCGCCGGGCCGCTGACGGTAAGCCAGCCGCCGCCGTTGTCGTCCGCCGAGGGCGTGATGGTGATGCTGCTGGCACAGGTGCCGGTTACGCTGATAGTCACGCTGGCGGAGGGCGCGGCGGGATCAGATCCGGCGCTGGCCGAGAAGTCCAGACTACTCGACGATGGACTGCCGAGGGCGCAGGGATTCGCCGGAGGCGTGGACGGCTGAGCGGTCAGGGTGACCGAGATGACGACGCTGCCGATGGCCTGTCCGGTGACGCTATCGACCACATTGAACGTCACAGACCCGCTGTACGTCCCCGCGCTGACATTCGAGAGATCCACCTGGACCTTCAGGGAGGCCGAGGAGGTAAAAGTACCGTCTGGCGAACCGCTCAACCATGAGCTATTGCTGGAGCTTGTCCAGCTCAAGGCGTGCGCGCAGTCACCCGCCGCTGAGATGGGTACATTCGCCACGACGGCACTACTTTGACCGGCAGTGCCCTGTAAGGAGAGCGCGGACGAGCCGGAAACCGAGCATGGTACCGGCATGACGGTCAGGGTGACGGTCAGCAATTGTGAACCGGCGCTGCTGCTAAAGGTCAGCATGCCCTGATAGGTGCCGGGGGCAAGTCCGGCGGTGTCCGCGCTGACGCTCACCTTCGCGGGCGTGACGCCATGCGAAACGCTGACATGCAGCCATGAGCCGCCGCTGGAGGTCGCGGTTGTGGCGGACCAGGATTGGCTACTCTGGCAGCCCCGGGCTACGCCGATGCTCAGCGATTGGCTGGCTGGCGAGGCCGCGCCGTGTTGTCCGCTAAAGCCCATGCTGCTGGATGAAAGCGCCAGCGTGCAGGCAGGGGTGACTGTCAGGCTGACATAAACACTCTGCGGACTGCCCTGCACAGGCTGCGAACCCTGTTTGACAAAGGCAATTTCGCCCTTGTAGACGCCGCTATCGAGTCCATCGGTGGTCACACCCACGATAATGGTCTGCTGAGCGCCGGGGGCGATAGTGCCACTCGATGGAGAGGCCCAGAGCCAGCCGGCTCCATGGATGCCAGCGCCCCAGACGAGAGGCCGGGAGCCAGGATTGCTGATAGTGATGGCCTGCTGATCCGGCGCGCTGCCACGCGCCGCGCCCGCGAAAGCCAGAGTCGCCGGCGAAACTTGCATAACCGCCTGGTGGCTTTGCTGAAGCACTGTCACTTGCAGACGGACCGGCAAAGTCAACTGACCGGTATTCGAGGTAAAGGTAATCGTGGCCTGATAGTTGCCAGGCTTCAGCCTCGAACGATCAGCGGCCACAATCACTGATGCGTGTTGTCCGCTGGCGACCGAACCGCTTTGCGGCGTAATTTGCAGCCAGGACTGGCTCGCGCTGGCCTGCCAGGTAGCCACGCCTCCGCCCGCGTTGGAAAGGGCCATCAGCTTGCTCGCGTTGGTCACCTGATCGCCCGCGCCGAGATCCAACGAACCAGAGGAGAGCAGCAGGTGCGGCGGTCCTTGCAGGGCATTCTTGCCTGTGACCAGGATCGGCACCAGCGCCTGCTTGTGTGAATGCATATCGGTGGCGTACAGGATGTGCTTCCCGGCCAGCCATTGGGGATCGGCCACGATGCTATCGCTGAAAGAACCCTGGGCATTGGCCTGGAGCGTGCCGACGTTGCCGGTATCCAGCAGCGGAATATGCTCATCGCGGCTCAACGTCACCTCGCCTGCGGGGGTGAAGTGAGTGCCGCGTATGGTGACAATGCCGCCCATTTCGATGGTGGCGGGCGAAACCAGCAGGGCCGGAGGCGGATTCGGCACGGCCCTTGTCCGTCCGAAGCTCGCGGCAATGCCGAAGGCACCGCTCAACAGCAGCGCGATCAGAACCAGCGTGCTCAGCCAGAAAAAAGAGCGGGTGGCGCGCAGATGCGTCAGCCAGGAAAACCAGGCGGACGCGGGTAGCGCACGCCGTCCGACAGCCGGTATGGGCCGCGAGGCTTTGTGCGGCACCTCCAGATGCCAGCTCTCATGATGCGCCATCTCCTCTTCGTCGGCATCATCCTGCGCTATTTCGTCGAACAGGAATAGATCATCCTCCAGACCTGCCCGGCCACCTGTCCACGCCTGCCAGTTGGTATGCGCGCTGTGTTCGCGTTCTGGCAGATGCAACGTGGTCTCGGCCTCGGCCTGCGTTGGTGGCGCCATTTTGTGGCGCCGGGCCGCCTGATGCGGCAGATAGATAGTCGCGTCCGCCTCAGCTTGAAGTTGAGGCGCCGCTTGCGGGCGAGGACGCAGGGTTATCCTGCCAGGCAAGCGCATGGTCATATCGGTCTCTCCGGCTTCCTCGGCGGCGTTACGTCCTCTGGCGGCAGCAGGCGGCGCCGGATTGGCCGGCGGCTCACTCGCGGACGAGGAAGCCCTGGGCAAAACATGCAGAGTTGGCTCTGTTTCCACCAGACCCGCCAGCCCTTTGACAGGGGCAAGCGTGGCGACGGCGTGAGAAACAGTTCCAGCTTCCAGGGACGCCGGCAGGATGGTTTTCTCTGCCGGGGCAGGGACAACAGGGATATCAGTGAGAGGCGCCGGCTGAACAGACGCCGTTTCCTTGAAATTGGGAGCCGTCTCGGATGAAAGCCCGGTTTTCCCGCACTGCGCACACGCTCCTCCCGGCTCCTCCAGGGGGTTTCCGCACCTCGGGCAACCAATTATTTGCATAGCGAGCCTCTTTTTAGGGCAACCGAACGATGTACTCTATCCAATGAAAAGGTCTCAAAAAAAACGATATCCATAAAACAGTATACGGGTATGTACAAATCTCCTGACGCACAGCCTGCGCCGGGAACGCGTCAGATTGTTGCAGGCAATGGCATGCCGAAGGCAAAGCTTCGCCCATTTCTCGCCTCGCAAAAAAATGACGCGTTCCCTTCGCCATTGAAGAAAATGAAAGGCTCCCTGTTGCTTCTGTATCGCTTTGATAAAGATACGGCTATGATCCCATCTATAGATTACACCGAAAA